>CALDEP010000061.1 GCA_937942475.1 uncultured Aureispira sp. | reverse complement strand
AATGCTTTATAGCATAAGAAACATTAAAAATTCAACATTTAAGGGAGACTTAACAACAACCGCCACCAGGAGTACAAGAATTGGTATTTGCAATTAAATCGCTAAGATTTACCTTTGGTTTTTCAAGGTTTGGAACACATTTGTCTGGCGCCAAACAGTCGGTCATTTTATTGGTTAATAAGAAGTTTTGACCATCAAAAGACAAACCATATTTACCAATCGTTCCTGCTTGATATTCTACCTCGATTTCAAAATCTCCTAAGCCGAGTTTTTCTTCTGATAAATTGATGATATCCAACAATTTTTTAGGTTGTAAACTGTGATCTACATCGTCAGAGTACCACAATTGAAAATTAACTACTTTTTCTTCTCGAATCGTTCCACCACAATCAATGAAATTTTTCTGAATCATACCTACTTCTGTAACATGATAATGGCTTGGAACTGAATGACCATCAGGAAGTTGGAAATGAATGCTTTCAATAGATTCTATGTGTTTTTTTAATGTTGATAATTTCATAATATTTATGTTTTTGGACAGCAAGTATTGTCTGCTTGTTGAATCGAATTTAATATATTTTGAGAATAGCTGTTCAGCGCTTTAAATGTATTTGGAGAGAGGCAATAACAAATGCTATTTCCTTCAATCGTTCCCTTGATTAGACCTGCATTTTTTAGCTCTTTTAAGTGCTGTGAAATCGTGGCTTGTGACAAGGGCAATTCATCCACAATGTTCTTACAAATACAAGTTTTGTGTTCTAATAAAAATTCAATAATGGCAATTCGAGCAGGATGCCCTAAAGCTTTTGCTATTTGTGCAATTGAATTTTGTTCTGTTGTAAAAACGTCTGTTTTGGATATTCCCATAGTTGTTCTTTTATTGGTATATTGCAATATTACGATTAACTTTTTTAAAAAGCAAGATTTGAAGAGATTTTTTGTGAAAAAAACTGTTTTTTGTGCTAGGCAGCGTATAGCAACAGAAACTTTCAAAGTGTCTGTTGCTATACGCTCTGATGTTGATAGGTTAATGAGTTAATAAACAACAAGTTGCTCTACATAACTTTGTTTTTCGGTCTGTATTCGTAATAAATAAATCCCTTGATCGAGCGATTGAGTAAGGACTTGTTTATCAGAGACTTTTTGCTCGATGATTAACTGCCCCTGCAAATTATAAACTTGATAAATAGCTGCTTCATACTCGTTTTCAGAGTCAATAAAGACGCTTGCACCTTGTTGGACAGGATTGGGATAAATAGTAAACTTTGTAGCCTGAATTTTTTGAATGGCAATGGTTGTATTTTGATGAATGACCCCAACAGCATCTAAATCAAAACCACTAGAAGCAAAAGGCGTACTCCAAGGATCATTGACCTTAACACCACGACTATCACGAGTGGCATAAGCATCTTGAATGCATCCAACAGCATCCACCACACGAACGTGCGTTACGGCATTAATATTAAGAATAAGCGAGTCTGCCACCAATTCTTCTAGGTCAAAGGGCGTTCCATAATTTGCACGATATTTACCTGCAAAATTATACAATTTCCTAGCATCCACACTTCCAAAAGCATCGACTTGGAGGCTTGTATCTGTATTAGAAATCGCAGGAAAACGCACAAAATTTAGCCCATCAGAGCTTACTTCTACAAAGGCTAATTCCAAGAAAGTGGCATTAAAGGCATTCTCAAAAATAGCAAAATCAGCACCCACACCATTTTTAATTGGATATTCAAAGGTAAGGGTTGCTTTACCGCCATCGCCAAGGCTCAGGGTAAAGCCATCTCCTGCGGCTCCAACAGCACTGTTGACACTTCCTGCTGATGCTGTGCCTAAATTGGCTTGGCTAATGTCCATGAAGCCCCGTTCTACAGTGCATTGAGTCGCCCAAGCCAATAAAATACTAGAGTCTTTGTAAATGGCTGTGCTGCCTGTTTGTCCTGCACTAGGAGCAAATTGGGCATGGATAATAGAAGAATAAAGCACCAGAAATAGAAGTGGGAATTTTAATTGAAGTTGCATTAGAGTGATGTGTTTTGCAAGTGAAAATATTTAGAACCCTTTTGGAGCACAAATATACAGAGAGAAATAAATATTGGAACAATTTAGTTGGAAGATGTTAGAATAATTATAAAAAATCTGAGAAGTTTAAAAGGCTTCTTGCTTGTATTTTCTGAAATATGGTTATTTTAGATGCTCTAATGTTTTTAATAGTAGATTTGGAATTTAGAGAAAAGTTTAAAACTTTTTGTTTTATTTTGTGCATATTTTTGTTTTTATTGTTAAATATGAATATATTTACTACTAGAAGTTTAAAAGAATAGAGAGAACCAACCTTGAAATTATCAATAGTCCGTGCAATTTTTTAGTTTTTAAAGCATTGCATGGACTACGAAATTATAAAACTGAAGTTTAATATCAGCTGACTATGCAAATCAAAAATATCCAACAATTCCGTACAAATTGGCGTAATGCCCAAGGTTATGACATGCCTAATTGGGATGAAAATTTTATAGGAAGTGGTCACAATGAGAACAGTGGTTTCTATAAAATGGTCAATGGAATTGTGGGGAATATCAAGGCAGATTTAACGCCTAAATTGCAGAATGCGCAAGATGAGCAGGCAATTTATGAGTTTTTGCAAAACGCAGCAGATAGTCAGTCCACAGAATGTGCGGTTATTTATGACGAGACCTTTTTTATGGTGTTGAATAATGGACGGGCGTTTTCAGAAAAGGATTTGAAAGCTTTGTTAAATTCTTTTCAAGGGACAAAAGCCGATAAAACTAAGGTAGAAAACTGTGGTAAAATTGGACGTTACGGAATTGGTTTTAAATTGGCGTATCGTTTAATGGGTAAATCGGATGGGGCAGATGAGTTGTTGCGAGATATGGCAGGTCCTTTGTTATTTAGTTGGCATAATAATAAGCAGTTTGAAGATTTGGTCAATTATAAGGGCAATGATTTGACCTTGCAAGATTCAATAGAAGAGGATATTGCGCCTTGGTTATTAAAAATTATCTTGGCTTGTTTTCCGACTTCACCAGAAGAAACCGTCAAAAATTTAGATTATGAAGATCAAGTGCTGTTCAATCCAGATGAATTGAATGACTTGGTGGCTTTTTTGAATAAGAATAAAGAATTATTACAGCAGTTTTCTTTAGAACAAGGTTCTTTGTTTTTCTTGCGATTTGGACCTAAAAAGCACGAGAAATTAAAAGAGTCTTTGCTCAACATTACTTCTGGGATTGGTTATGCCATGAACAATTTAAAAACCTTGGAAAAGGTGGCTTTACAAGAAGATATTATTGAGAAGTTTGAAACCAAATTTGAACGTTATTCTATCTTACCTGGAACAGAGGATTTTAAAAATATTGATCCCGAATTTCCAACTTGTCCCATTGAAATTTCATTGGGTTTTCCAGCTAGTTTGGATCAAATGCAAGCCTTAAAAGATGCGCCTAGTTTGTATCAGTTCTTTCCGATGCGGAACGAGCGACACGGCATGGCGTACTTTGTACACAGTTCTTCCTTTGCTAAAATCACGGATAGAACTCGTTTGGACGATCAAGGAGAAGCAAACATTGAGACCTTTAAATACATCGCCAAGTCGCTAAAGCGTAATTTGGATAAATACAAGCATGAAAATTTAGAAACGTATTGCCATATATATAAAGCCTTATTATTAACAGATCGCTCGACAGAGTACGATGCAGAATTGATTAATAAATATTTATACGATCCTTTGTTGACCTATATTCAAATGAATATTCCGACAAACAAAGGTAATTTTTACCTAAAGGATTTAATTATAGCAAAAGGAACTGCTTTGCCAATTGAACCCATGAGCTTGGGAATTGGTAGAGAATGGTTGTATTGGACGGATGTTAAAGAAGAAAATGACATCTTGCGTTCTGCTGCCAATAATGCAAAATTAGGCTTGAAACGTTGGGGAATTAAAGAGTTAATTATGGAGGCAAATTTGAGCCTTCTGAATAATTTTATCTCACAACTTTCGCCAGAAAATTACCAAACCTTTGTAACTGAACTCAAACGAGTAGATTTTGACGAAGCCTTCCTAGAGAAATTTGGGGACATTAAGTGTTTCAAGTTCACAAGCACAACAGGAGATTCTCATTTTTATGCCATTGACGATTTGCAAGCGCAAGAAGATATTTTCTTGATGAGTGAGCGTATTTTGCCGATTCGAGACTCTATCAAAGGCTTAGGTTTTTCTGTCTTGGAATTTAATATCTTAGATTATTCGGTTATTTTACAACAAATTGAATCTCAGTTAGATTATCTGACCAATGATTATGCTTTGTTTGAGAAAATAGCGGCAAGAACCAAAGATGCCACGCTTTCTGTGGAGCAAAAACATAGTCTATATGCCTTTTTGATTAGTTTGGATGGCGTTAAAAAAGACGAATTGCGTGCGGTTCAATTGTTTAATAATAAAGAAGGTTTAGCAGCTCCTTTGCATGGTTTGTTGCCTGCGGATGCCAATGTAGCATCTTGGTTGGAGAACTTTAAAATTGCGAGCGAAGAAGATTCAGAAGAATTAGCAGAGCAGTATATTTCTAAGAGAAGTGCTTGGGAAACCTATCGTCATATCATTGTTCCTTTTTGGTCAGAATTGGTCAAAGGAATTGATGGTGAAAACGAGGAAGAGTTAGTCGAGTTTTATACGAGTGTGACGAATTATTTTAAGCTGAAAGCTAGTCAACCTAAATTAGAGGAAGCGAACTATATTTATACAGAGGCAGAACACGGGTTTTGTACTCCAAAAGAAGTCTTTTATCATCGTTGTTTGACACAAATTAAGGTAGAATATACCGATTTGCGTTCGGCAGTGTCCAAGGTCTTGAATCTTTCTTTGCCACATCCTAGTATCTTATCTTTCTTAGATGCAGATCCATTTAGAACCAGTCCAACGATTGCTAGTAAGGAATGGAAAATGGGCTTGAATGATCTAATTGAAAATTGTAAAACTGCAGATTTAGGACCAGAAGAAAAAAAGGCCTTCTTCATTTTATTGGCAGGCGTTCTTTCTGCCAAAGATTTGGCAAGAGTTGAACTGTTTTGTAATCAAAAAGGAGAGCGAATGGTGCTTTCTAAATTGATTGCTTCTACCAAATCCGTTGAAAGTTGGTTGGATGACTACCGAATTGATGTTCATGAAGATGATGTTTTGTTGCAAAATTATTTGGCAAAAGAAACGGATATTTATAATAACATTCTTATCGTAGAATGGAAAACAATTACTACACATAGTAGTGTTGCTGCCAATATTAAGTCCTTTTATCAAGGCGTTTTAAAATATGCAAGTTTGGCAAAATCGCCCAAACCGCTCATTACCAATAAATACATCTTTGTAGACAATACCGTGGGTTTTGTAGGAAGTGGTCAAATTTTCTTTCACGATCAGATGATTGAAATGGAAAAGTATGGCGCTTTAAGAACGGCAATTAACGCTTTGACGGATTTGTACACGCCACATCCAGAGGTCTTGAGTTTCTTGACAGGGGGCGTACTCAAAACTAGAAATGGTATTTTGTCTAAATCTATGGCAAAAGATGTTGCTATTTTAGAGAAAAGTGAAGCGGCTAGTTTGGTGCATTTCTTTGAGACAACAAAGGAAGATTTATTTACCTTCTTGTATCTGACCGAGAGTCAAGAAAATTCTAGAGAATGTGAAGTAGGAAAACGAGCTCGAAACATTCCTTATGCGGTAGAAAAAGGACAACAAGGTTTAGCTGAAAAGATCAATGCAATTTTTGGAGATACTTATAAGTTATTACCAGCAAAAATATACAACCCAGATTATAGAAACAAAGGCTTGCTTAGAGGAAGTCAATTGTTCAATGCTATTTCGAAATCGAAAGATGTTTCACCAGAATTACTATCTGCTTTAATCGTAGAAAGTGGGAATGCAGATGTACAAGAACAGGTCTTTAGCAAGATTGATAAAATTGTTTTGAAGGAAGGACAAGCTTACAATAAAGACTCTTTTGAACACCAAACCCTACAAATTTTTAGAAATAAGGATGCCGACCACTCTAAGGTACGTTCCAAAATTTACATCGAAAACCTAGAAGGGGAGTTATTTAAACTCAACGATATTGGTTTTGATAATTCTATTAGCATTTCTATTGAGCGTAGTGGCAAATTTAGTTTGAAATTGTCAGAGGTATTGCCACGTTTCAAGGCAATTCAAAGCATGTTGCAAAATATTGCCGATCAGTTTGTAGACTATGAAGCGCCAACGGTTTTGCAACGTCGTTGTTTTGAAGGAGAAGAAAAGCACATCAAAGATATTTTTGATGAATTAAAAGCCAATCATCCCATCCTAGAGAATGCTTATCAGTTGGCATTTGCCTTATTGTATGCCAAGGATAATGATAACAGCAAAGTAATCAAGTCCTTCTTATTGCGCACGCAAGCTGCTGAACCAATAGAGATTAGTACCTTTGATGCCTTTCATTTGAATAATAATTCCTTTATTGATTCTAGCGCAATTCTAAATCTAGAATATTATAAAGGCATTGATGAATTACTAAGAATAAAAGAAAAGGAAACCGCTTTTAGTTTTGGCTCTCAAAACTTAGTTTATGGTCCTTATATTGATAAAAATACCTTTTACTGTGCGCCTCTTCGAGCTTTGGAAGCCGAAGAAAATCCAGCAAAATTACAATCAGAACTGCTTAATTTCTTATATAAAGTTTGGTCAATGGTTCCAGATCTGGATCGCCCAACTCAATTGGAATTAAAAACAGATGCAGAGGGAACCTTGGGTGGTTTGTTGCCAGGAGGATTAGTTTATCCAGAGCACTATGCTTTGGTCAAAGAGCGTTTTCCTGAATGGCTCGTAACTTGGGTGGGAGAGGAAACCGAAATGGTGGAAGAACGTACCATTCAAGCTGATGCTCCTTCTAATGAATTGGAGACAGGGGAAGAAGGGGAGGCTTCTTCGGCAGAGGAAACGGAGGTAGAATTTGTACCACCAGAGCCTAAAGTAGTCTTAATTCCTAGCGGTAAATTGTCTTTATTGAATGCGATTGGAGTGAATACAGAGCGATCTACCTTGGTTTGTGTGCGAAACTATTTCCACACGAATACTGGAGAGCCTGTGTCTCAAAAGCAACTCAATGACTTGCGCAATTCTGAGCAAGGACATTTATTGCAAACCATTCTTTGGTTGCAATCCGAAGGGACTGTTTTGACCTCAGAAGATGAGCGTTTATTTTGGTTGAGAAAGCTATACAATACCTTACCTAAATTGACAAACAATACACCTTTGCCCTTTATTACCAAGGTAGAAGGAACGAGTGAAGCTCCAACTTTTGAATATAAAGTAGATAATCATGCCGATCAGGAATTGTATTATTTTGATAATAAACAACAAAAACAACTCTTAGATAAATTTGATATTACGATTGTTAATGTCTTCGATTGTTTGGCAAAAGAAGGGCAACATTTAACCAATTTGGATATCAAAGGAATTGAGTTAAAAACAACGAAGGTTGAGAATAAATTGGATATTGAACGCTTGGAAGGAAATAGCCAAGAATGGGGCGCAGATCACTACATGAAGTGGCGAGCTGATTCGGAATACACCATTCATTTATACGATGGGAAAATGCCTTATGCCGTACATTTCTTAGACCAAGTAGTCAAGGAATATGAGAAAAAAAATGCCGTTTTGTGTGATAAGATTGCTTATGTAAATCGTAATTCAACCAATATCGAGGAAGATTTATTCGGCATTACTAAATACAATGCTTTGACAGAAGCGCATCTGTTGGGTTTACTACGCTTCAAGAATGAAGAGAAAAAGCAAACAGGAGGACATAAGGTCATTGAACGTGTGGTAGAAACGGTTGTGGTAGAGGAAAAATTGGCGGAGAATGAGGAAGCTATTGATAATCCTACGATGGAAGATATCCAAGAGTATAAGGACCAAAATGTAAAAGGAAAACTCAAATTAGCCTTTGATATTAGTGATCTCCCCGCAGCAATGTTATCAGAGTTATTACAATATGCGAAGTCCTCTAAAATGATTATTGAGAAAAAAGAGGTGGATAAAGATTAAGTCATAAACACACTTTTACCAAGATCATTATAAATAATAAAACAGTAGTATTGGCAAATACAGTGGCTTCAAGAATTGGGAAGTTATTGTATTTGCCTTTTTTTTGCAATTAAAATACAATGTGTTTGTATTTCTGTATCTCTCTTAGGATAATCTTTGTGCATAATTTCAAGAACTTCAAATTGCTGTTGTTGTAAGACGTTCTTTAGATAAGCTTCTTGATGATAATAAACAAAGGCTTTATCTCCCGAACTGCCTGTTTCATAACCTGAGTTTTCATAATCCCCTTCAATAAAACTGAAGTAGAGTAGACCATTATCATTCAATAATTGGAAACTATCTTGTATCAATTTTACAGCATCTTCTTTGGATAAATAAGGCAGGCAAAAACCTACCATAATTCCATCAAATTTTTCCTTTAAGCGATGTATTTCTCTACCATCCATTTCCTCAAATTGAACGGTAGGGTTATTCTTTTTTGCTAATTGAAGCATATTGGGCGCAACATCAATTGCCTTAATTCTAAAGTCAGGGCCTTGCTTCAAGAGATATTTGGTTATGTTTCCAGGACCACAGCCAACTTCTAAAATTGAAGGATTTACTTCTTTTATTTCCTTGCAGAACTTATCGTAAGAATCGTTATAGAGGTCTATGTCCATGAATTTTTCTTGGTACAGAGAAGCGACTTTGTTCCAAGTGTTGAAGGTGATTTGATACTTGTCCATAGATGGTTTGTTTTGAATGGTTTTATTGTTGTAGAGGTATTTTATAGTCTGATAATCGCTTAGTTTGGACGTTATAATAAAGATATAAAACACTAAGCAAAAAGAAATCTAATGCAATTATAAAGATAATGAAAGTATATAAATTGGGCGCACTTATTAATGAATATAGGCGATAGGATACAAATATAGAAACTGAACTTATCATTAATATCAGACCCCAAATTAGTAGTAGAATTCGCCCGAATTTTAAAGCCCAATTATATGCCTGAAAATCATGCATACTATGCTGATATTTTTTGAAATTCTTCTTCCAAAAATAAATATATAAAAGCTGAAATTGAGAAATAAATAACATAATCCCAGCCCCTGCAAAAAAGTAAACTCCAAGAGAATCTGCATCAAAAATACAATTCATCAAAAATAGAAATACAGCAAGTCCATTTAAGAAGCAAATGGAGTATTCAACCCATCTTAAAGTAAGCAATTTTTGATGAGTTTGATTTGCTTTAGGATTATTAGCATCTAATATATTCTTCATCTGTTCAGGATAGTTTTGTTAAGGTATTGTCAAATATAGCACTTTAAGCCATCTGAAAGCTCTAAATCTATTTTATCAAGTTCAGCATTAGGATTAGTTAATAGTTTTTATAGCTTGTAAGGTCTTAATTATATTATTAAGACAATAAAAAGAGGACTAAGGATGAAACTAGAGAAAGCAATAGATGAGTTTGCTAAAATCTCAAAAGTATTATTAGAAAAAGAAAAAAGTGAACCTGTTTTAAAATATCATGGGGCAGGAGATTATGAAAAACTAATCAATCTTTCTTTAACAGAAGAGGGATGCACAGAGAACGAATTTTTTAAGTTATTAAAAGAAATCTCTTTATTAACACCTAGAACGAATAGTAAATCGTTTTTCAATCAGTTGTTTGCTGGTCGTACAGGACCAAGTTTGAGTGCCGATTTGTTGGCAACGCTCTTAAATACAACGATGCACACTTACAAAGTGGCTGGAATACAGGTATTGGTAGAGAAAGAAATCACCAATGCATTTCTTGAGAAGGTAGGCTATGAAAATGGGGAAGGAATCATGAATCCAGGTGGCTCTTTCAGTAATCTAGCTTCTATGATTGTTGCAAGAAATGAAAAAGATAGCAGTATTTTAAAAGAAGGCTATGGAGGTCGGAAATTTATCGTTTATACTTCTATCGAAAGCCATTATTCAGTGATAAAGAATGCTGGGATGTTGGGTCTAGGCAGAAATAATGTACGAAAAATTCAAAGTGATTATATTGGTCGTATGGATGCGACGCATTTGGAGGCTGAAATCAAAAAGGATTTATTGGATGGTAATGTACCATTTTACATAAATGCGACCGCAGGGACGACTGTTTTGGGTGCATATGATGAATTTAATCAAATTTCAAGCATTTCGAAAAAGTATAATGTATGGATGCACATAGATGGAGCCTTAGGCGGTTCTGCCTTGTTGAGCAATAAACACAAACATCTTTTAGAAGGAAGTGAGTTGTCCGATTCCTTCACTTGGAATGCGCACAAGATGATGAATGTGCCTGTTTGTGCTTCCTTTTTATTAGTAAAAGAGAAGGGATTGCTAAGAAAGCATTTTTCTGAAAAAGCAGATTATTTGTTTCAAGGGGAGAATGAGGATTTAGATTTAGGAAATATTTCGATGCAATGTGGACGTAGAGTAGATGCCTTTAAGGTCTGGGCTGCTTGGAAATATTATGGATTGACAGGCTTAGAGCGTAGAATTGATCATCTTTTTGATTTGGCAGAATATGCTGCTTCTTGTGTAGAGAAAGATCCTTCATTAGAGATGTTTAGAAGTCCCGAATCTGTCAATGTTTGCTTTACGATAGATGGTGTTACGCCAGAAAAAGTCTGTGAATATTTGCACAAAGAAGGATTGATTATGGTTGGTTATAGCCAGTCCAAAGGGACGACGTTTATAAGAATGGCTTGTATCAATGCTGATATAGAAAAGACGGATATTGATAACTTTTTTAAGCAAATTAAAGTGGCTGCTAAGGCATTGCGAGCTTAAATGAAGTAGGTTTAGAATAAGGAAAGCAGCTAATAGATTGACTATTAGCTGCTTTTTTATTGGCGGAATGCTTTTTTCTTCTGTTAAATAAAAGTTTTTAGAGTAGAGTAAAACTATACATTAAAAGATGATTTCGCAATTAGGCAGTAGTTTTTTTATTTTTTGTTGCTCCTTTTCCGAGATGGGATTATTACTTAAATTTAATTTTTTCATAGATTTCATTTTAGAAAAAGACCTAGGCAATTTTGTGATCTTATTATGACTCAAATCTAGGTGTTCTTCTGTGCAATACTAGAACTTATAAAAGCTAAAAATAGAAGGCTAAGAGCTAATAAATGACGCATAATTTATTGGATATAATAGAGCTGAAGAATAGAAATATGTACTAGGTGAATTTAATAAATAATTAGCCTTTAGGGTGATTTATAGTGGTCTAAGTATTAATTTTCTTAGAATTTACTTATAGATAACAAGGCTGTCTATTACCCAAAACGCACAAAAAAACACCAAAAAAAAACCTACCGCTTACGCAAACCAAACAAACTATAGCCAAGCATGAACACTAAAACCACAACAGCAAGACCTGCTTGCCAAAAGAGCTGAGAAATAGAATCTGAAGATGCGCTAGGAACTTCATCTTCTTGTACAGGTTGTTTGTCTTGCAAAGTAGGGGAAACAGCAGCAGGATGAAATTTACTTTCAAAGATCGACTCATCAAATTCGTATTTCTTAAAATGAGGCATTAGTCGAGCCAATTCTTGTTCCACGTCGAGTTGATTCTGAGGATCATAATGAAGGGCAATTTTGTAGGCAACAAAAGCATCTTTGATGGACAGATTAATCGCAAAATAATAACCCAATTCTTTCATGATATTTGCGACCAATAAATTGGGCGAAGAAACGTGAGGAATGTGTGCTTGCATGACATTGCCAATAGACCAAAGCGTGTCAAATTGATTTTTGTAGTTGGTATATCGAAGGCGTTGAAGGCTGTCTTGTTGCTTTTTATTGTAATGTTCTGTCGAATTATTATTATAAAACAAAATATCCCAATTTAGAGCCAACACTTGGTTATGTAACAGCCAATTGGGGTCTTTTTGGACCGACCGTTTTGCAGCAATGATTTTTAATTGCACCCATTCTCCTCTAGGCGGTTTGTGGGAAGATAAATGGAAGGCTTTTTGCAAATAGTGTTCTGCCGAATCTAAATTACCATTCAGTTGATGTGCCACGCCCAAATTAGAAGTAATGTTATACTCTTCTGAATGCTGTTCGTGTAGCCACTGAAAAACATTTAATGCCTTATGGTTTTCGCCCAATTGTGTTAGATAAACGCCTGCATCTGATAGCTCTTGGTAACTATAGTTTGAGGGTTGTTCAAAATCAAATTCAGCAATGAAATTTTGAGCAAAAGAGGTATCAAAGGTATAAGTAATCTCAGGAATACTTCTAGTGATTTTATACGAAGTACCTTTTTTTTTATGGTATAAATTAGGATAAGCGAAGATAGAAAAGGTCGTACTGAAGCCCAAAATAAATGTAAAAATTAACGTTCTCATGGTGTTAAACTTGGAAAGGTGATGACTCTTTACAAGATACAAAAAGCAGAGGGATCATTTATGAAAACTTCCTTTACGAAGGTTGAAGTCCAAAAGTTTAACGTTTATTTAAGTATTTAATAGCCTAAATCCTGACGACGTTTTGTGTTACTAAAGGCACGGATCTTCTTGCCATTACTATATTCCTCAGAATCAATTAGGCTGGGAACAGCATCTGTTTTTAGTTGAAAAATTGAAATGGTAGTATTGGTTTGAAGAACAGTTTCCCCTTTCAAGAGTTTGACTATTTTTGTTTGTTTGATAATGGAAGGAGTTAGGAGCGTAGAAGAAACCGTGATTTCTTTCTCGGCTGTTTTTTTGTACAGTGCCAATGGAAATGGATCTGCGCAACAAACAAAGCTTCCTTTTTCAAGGGTAGAAGCAAGGTTGCCAAAAGCATCTTTAATTAGAAAAATGGGCAATATTTTAAAAGAATTATGAGCAGAATCGACTTCAATCAAAGTGATAAAATCATAAGTATAGCCATTTTTAACGTCCAAGAGTTCTTTTTCTTCTAGGCTTAAATAGCGCGCTTTTTCCCCATCCAAACTTTTTGCAAAGGGCTTTTCTACAGAATAAAAATAGCGATCTTTTTGCTCTTTATTTGGGGCATAATCTTTAGAGTTTTGAAAAAAGGCAGCATATTCAACAGGGCTTAATTTGTAGTAATTGGAGAAACCTGTTTTGATGCTAGGGAAAATGTGCAATTCTTTGCGATTATGATAAGGAAAACGCCAATAATTCGCTTCAATATCATAGGCAGCTTTGACGCCCTCTTTGTTTCCATTAATGGGAGGAACGGTTTCAGCGCGTTCTGAGCTGCTTGCTATTTGATGTTCTTTAGGAATCGCCAGTCGATCTCCTTTGCGAATGCTGTTGCTCTTTTTGTGGTTGATCTTTTTTACATCCTCTACTTCAACGCCATAGATTTGGCAGATGCCCCAAAGACTTTTGTCGGTTTCTGAAACAACATGTATAATGTATTGACCATTCTTAGGAATTTTAAGCTGTTCGCCTCTACGAATCGTGCTGCTTTTTTTGTTGTTTAATAACATCAATTCCTCTGTTGTTACTTTATATTTTAGACCAATGCGATATAAGTTTTTATCTTTTTTTTCTACGGTATGAATGATGAAATCAGAATCTTTGGGGGTATGCTTC
>CALDEP010000060.1 GCA_937942475.1 uncultured Aureispira sp. | reverse complement strand
TTTCATTGCTTTTCACTTGATGATATTGGTAGGTGTTTGCTAAACGCTCTTTTTCTGCTTCCAATGTTACTTGCTCTTTGGCTGCTGCTGCTTTCGCTTTTTCTTCTGCTTCCAGTTTCGCTGCTTCCTTAGCTGCTGCTACTTTAGCTCTTTCTTCTGCTTCCAATTTTGCTACTTCCTTGGCTGCTGCTGCTTTCGCCTTTTCTTCTGCTTCCAGTTTCGCTGCTTCCTTAGCTGCTGCTGCTTTCGCTTTTTCTTCTGCTTCCAGTTTCGCTGCTTCTTTGGCTGCTGCTACTTTCGCTTTTTCTTCTGCTTCCAGTTTCGCTGCTTCCTTGGCTGCGAATGCTTTAGCTTTTTCTTCCGCTTCTAGTTTTGCTGCTTCATTGGCTAATTTTGTTTCACTATCTTTTTTTTTTGTCATCCGAACTTTTTTAAGTTCTTCTGACTCAGAATTAAGATGAGATAAGGTAGTTACTTCTTCAACGCTTGTTGTATTATAAGTTTTTGCTTTTACGATCGCCTGTTCTTTAGACTGAATGGATCGACTCAATTCCGTTACCCGCTGAGTGGCAGATTCGGTTTTAGCCTTTGTATTGGCTGTCGTTTCTTCAGTAGTTGTGTTGGTAACTGTTGGGCTCGTGCTGTTTTGAATTTGCACGGTACTAGTTTTTGTATTGTTACGAAGTCTACGCCCTCTACTTCTATTTTCAGAGATGTTTGCAATCACTTCGCTTTCTTTAGTCGGTAATGTTGCTGTTTTAGGCTTTCTTGGATTTGTTCTAGTGGATACTATTCCCAAATTTGGACGTTCTTTTCTATTCGATGGATTAATCGAATTAGTGGATAACTTTTGAGCTAGTTTTTTATTTTTAATAGATACATAAACAGGAGCTGTTACTGCTTTTTCTTGTTTGTCATCCAAGCCTACAACTTTTAGAGAGGCAATCGAAATTCCTTGAACATCTTGTCGAATTACTTTTTTAGGAAGTGCATCTTTAGGAACACGGTATCTTCTTACCGCAACAATGTCTCCTCTTTGTACGCTATAATTGGAAGGCAAACCATTCCAAAACAACAAGTCGTTGCGAGAAAAACGATGTGCTTTCATCAATTTAGCTAAGTCTCCTTCATTATTCACTCGGCGAATACATTTAATAGGATTCTCTGACTTCATAGACATAATACGATTCCATGCTGGAGCATAGTTGCGTAGACCAGCAACAATACGGGCTGGTAAAACTAAGATGCTTAATTTAGAACCTGACGGTATGTAGTTTTTGATATATCCAGGATTCAGACGTTTTAAGGTGTCTAAACTGATTTTATATTTTTTACTTAATTGAGAAAGCGTTTTGTAACCTGGAGCCAAATGGATAGAATCGGTCAAGACCAAATCACTTGGCAAACGTTTCGCTGTTAACTCATGCAAATGATGGTATTCATAAGAATAAGCTACTGCCATAAAATAAGGCACATACATTTGAGTTTCTCTAGGTAGGTATTTTCTAATATCCCAAAAATCTTTGTTGTTTCCTTTCACATATTTATCCACACGCCCTGGTCCACAGTTATAAGCGGCTAATGCCAAAGGCCAATCGTTGTATCTTTTGAATAAATTTGATAACATGGTAGCCGCAGCATGAGAGGCTTTGTGGGTATCACTTCTTTCATCCAAATAAGAAACCACTTTCAACCCATATAGCTTTCCTGTTCCAGGAATAAATTGCCACAAACCAACAGCAGCAGCATGTGATTTTGCTACAGCGTTTAAATTTGATTCTACAATAGGAAGGTATTTTAAATGATGTGGTATATTCTTTTCTGCCAAATATTCTTCAAAGATCGGAAAATACATTTCTGACAAACCCAAAGTACGTTCTGTAGAACTTCTGTAGCGCTCTGTACGATGAATGATGTGATTCTTAATGTCTGGTGTTAATCTATACTGAATGGCTCCTGACATCTCTAAGAATCGAGCTCTATAATGCTCGTCTGTAAATGTTGGATAATCTGGATCGGTTTCTTCTGGATAATCATTCATCAGATCTCCCATGCCATCAATTAATAACTTACCTAGCTCTTCATCAATTTCGGGATAATCGGGGGACGTTGCATTGGCTATATTTGTTAAAAATGATGTTACTAAGATCAAAAATATAGCTCTTAATGCGTAAAAATTAAAATTCATTAGTCGTTCGTGTTTTTTCTTCTGGGGCTCAAATTCTTTTTTTTCTCAAAAAATACAAAATATTGAAGGGCTTGCAATATTGATTATATTTTTTGACTCACTTAAATTTTGCCTATAGATTATAATGTACAAACCTATAAGTTAAGGACCTGCCTAAAGTTTGCTTTCCAATAAAATTTCAATGATTTTCAAACGTATTCATCAAGAATACTCCGTGAACTAGCTACACCCTCAAGTTAATAGCATAAAGCAAAGTTATAAAAAAAGCTTGCTTTCAAAAAAAACAAAAACGAACATTTATCATCATCTAAACAATGAGCATAAATGTTCGTCCTAGTGCTATCTTGTTAAGCTTCATTACAATAAAGCAAAAGACAACTGTTTATTGTTCTTTAGGAGAATATTAATGAAATAGTTTTAGCTGGAAAGTTAAAGCCGTTCTACGAAGCTTTAGAGTTTTCTTCGATTTTGATTTTTTCCTTTTCACCTTCACTCATTCCTTGTTTGAATTCTTTGGTAACCGTGTCACGAGCATTATTAAACTCACTAACGCCTTTACCCAATCCTCGCATCAATTCTGGTATTTTCTTACCACCAAACAACAAAAGGATTACAAAAAAAACAAGGAGCATTTCTGGTCCTAAAAATTGGATTAAAAAAAATGTATTCATGATATATGATATTTATTTTATAAAATTTCGCTTTGAATTAAGAACTACCTTTTAGGCAGTATAATAGTTTCTTGGATCGCTTTATCAAATAAATTTGATAGAGCGCTTTTTTAATTTTCAACTGAAAAAACAAAAATTTCCATCAACTATTCTATAATTGTAACATAAAGATACAATTTTTAATTGAATCTTTTGACACCTCTAATTAGAAATGATTTACTAGACATTGTTAATTAAATCTAAACAAGGACTTTTATGTAAAAAAAACACTTTAAGAACTCATTTCCTTTGCTTTATAATACAAGACAGAACACTTTGAATCTTGAAATATTTGTTGGCTTCGCTCCTGTATATCTACTGCTGTAATAGCGTTATATTTTGCCTTTTCTTCATTAATCATCTCCGCATCGCCTAATATCTCGTAATAGCCTAAATTAATGGCTTTGTGTAGATTATTCATCTCACTAAACTCAATATTATGTTCTGTTCGATTTTGAAATTTTTCAACGGCTTTTGCTGAAAGCAAGGTATTTTTAAGCTGGTCTAATTCCTTCCAAATCGCACGTTCCGCTTCTTCAAAGCTCACATCATCCGATAATTTTCCTTCGATAACCATCAAACCGGTATCAATAGAAGCCGTGATGTACGCATCCATAGAAGAAAACAATTCCTGCTCTTTTACCAAATTTTGATACAATTGAGAAGCATCTCCTTCCGCCAATACATCCGTTATAAAATCATCGACATAATAAGCATTGTGATTCCGTTCTGCACTATGAAAAACTAAGTACAAAGCATTTAAAGGCACATTTGCCGCTACTTCTACCACCCGTTTTTCTGTTTGACTAGGCTCGTAAGGCGATTTTACTTTATTAACAATACCTGGTTCAATTTCTCCGAACCACTTTTGAGTCAATGCCAAAACTTCCGATGGCTCTACATTTCCACAAATGCTAAGTACGGCATTATTAGGACAATAAAAACGATCAAAAAAAGCTTTTACATCTTCTAAAGTTGCTTCTTCTATATGTTGTGGCACTTGCCCAATGGTAGGAATTCGATAAGGGTGTACTTGATAAGCCATCGGTCCGATGTGATGCCAAATGTCGCCATAAGGTTCGTTCAAACAACTTTCTTTAAACTCTTCTAAGACCACTTTTTTCTCTCGTTTCAAGGAGTCTGCATCTAAATTAAGGTTCAACATACGATCTGCCTCCAACCACAAGGCTGTTTCTAGGTTTTGATAAGGCATGTATTCATAATAAACCGTCATGTCTTGATTCGTAAAGGCATTATTCTCCCCCCCTGCCTGTTGAATATGGTCGTCAAAACTGAGCGCATGTTTAGAACCTCCAAACATTAAATGCTCAAACAAATGGGCAAAACCTGATTTCCCTGCTTCTTCATCTTTCGTTCCTACATTATAGGTCATACAAATGGAAACCAAGGGCGTACTTTTATCTTGATGGACCAATAACTTTAAGCCATTGTCCAATTTATAGCGTGTAAATTTCATAGTTTATTTATAATTCTTTTTCTCTTTTGAGAAAGTGCTGCTTTTTATCTTGAAATATTAACAAGTACATACTTAGCTACGCTGCTACTTCGTGGTCATCGATTTCTTTTTTTTATCAAAAACTCAAAAAAAATCTATGCATTTATTTGATTATTAACACTTTAACTAAACACAACAACAGTATTGTCAACTAATAATCAAATAAATACAAGTTTCACACGAAGTATTGAACAACTAAAGTCTCCAAAAGATTGCAAAATTAGTTATTTTTGTCATAAGGTTTATTATTCCTGTAGGAATAAGCCTTTTTTTATATGACTTTAGAGTCTGTTCTTCCAAACATCTATTTATAATGAATAAAAATCTAGCTACTTTTTTAGAGAAATCAGAAGAAAAAGCCTTTTCGAGAGAACATCGAAAACGCCTTAAATTTAATATGGGCAAATACCATACTAAAGTAGCCATTGGAAAACAGCAGTTCAAGAACTTAGAACAAGCACGTGAATTAGCAAAAAACATAAAGGCAGATACCATTAATAATTTGCCTGCTTTATTGGAAGCGTTTGAAGCAAAATTTACCGCCCGAGGAGGCAAGGTTATTTGGGCAGAAGATATTGCCGAAGCACAAGCCGCCATTACCAAAATCATGAAAGAGAAGGCAGCTAAAGTTGTTGTCAAGTCCAAATCCATGATTACCGAAGAAATTCAACTCAATCAATTGTTAGAAAACCAAGATATTGAGGTATTGGAAACAGATTTGGGAGAATTTATCGTTCAAGTAAAAGGCGAAGCACCTTATCATATTGTGACGCCAGCCATGCACCTGTCCAAAGAGGACATTGCCGAATTGTTTCACGAAAAATTTCAAACAGCACCCGATGCCAGCCCCGAAACGTTGACAGCTTATGTTCGCCAAGTCCTTCGGGAGCGGTTTACACAAGCCGACATTGGGATTTCTGGTGGTAATTTTTTGTTGGCAGATACAGGTTCTATGGTTTTGGTAGAGAATGAAGGAAATGGACGTTTGACGACCACCCTTCCCAAAACACATATTGCCATCATTGGCATCGAAAAAATGCTTCCTTCTATTGAAGATTTAGATTTATTTCTCCCCTTATTATCCACTTTTGGAACAGGACAAATGACAACTGTCTACAATACCATTCTAAGTGGCCCCAAACAGGCACACGAAGTTGATGGTCCAGAAGATATGTACGTTATTTTATTGGATAATGGACGAAGTGAGGTCATGGCTGATGAGCTGATGAGAGAATCTATGTACTGTATTCGTTGCGGGTCTTGCCTAAATAACTGTCCTGTTTATCAAACTATTGGAGGACATACTTACGACAGTCCTTATAGTGGTCCAATTGGTGCTGTGCTTAGCCCGCATCTCAAAATTGGTGAATTTGAAGACAAGGTGCATTTAAGTCAAGCCTCTTCTTTGTGTGGGAGTTGTACAGAAAATTGCCCTGTCAATATCAATCTACACCAAATGTTGTTGTACAACCGTTCTTATGAAGAAGCTGAAAATCTTCGACCAAAAGAAGAACAGTTGATGTGGCGGGCTTGGAGAACTGCCATGCTCAATCGATCGATGATGAATGCGCCTCGATTTAGCAAAAATCTAGTGGGCAATTTGTTTTTGAGTAAAATGTGGGGCGAGCGTCGAACCTTGCCCAAATTCCCAAAACATACCTTCAATCAATTGTGGAAAAAAGGAAAAGTTTAGGCTTTATAAACTCCTCTTACACCGCAAGTTTTCAAGGGTAATTTAAAGCTATGCCTGTTTATTTCAGCCTCGTTTGAATGTTTAACTGATGTTACGCAATAACCTTTTTTTTCAGTATTAAAACTCATTGTTACTTATTTAAGAACTGTTTTAATGTTGAATTCTTAATGCTTAATTTTTAATGTTTGTTGTGCTATAAAGCATTTAACATTAAAAATTCAGCATTCAACATTAAGAACAATGTTACTACCTAGATTTTGTTTTTCCTTAGACCTAATTATTTTCTTGCCTAATACCAGTTAATCATTTAAAAGCTGCTGTTCTCGCTCATTTCAAGCTCTTAATTATTCTTTTTTGAAAAAAAAACTTATTTTGGGAAACTATACGTCTCAAATCAGGGTATATTAATAATGTATAGTTCTGCGAACTATTTTTAACGATCAATGGTTTGTTCTAATTAGATAGAAAAAGTACCAAAATCCTAGAACACCTCCTATTTTGCAAGTTATCGTCACTTTTGGCAGGTACCATTTGTAAAATATTGGTAATAAATTCAAATAAATACGACATCACCGTGGAAAACGAAAATGAATACTTAGAAGAAGACGTTGAGCAGCAAGAAGAAGCTCCAACGGCTACACCAGAGCAACTGGCGGTATTTAACAACGAGTTAATGCCTCAAATTGACGCACTTTACAACTTTGCCTTTCACCTTTGTTACAATGAAGATGATGCCAATGACTTGGTTCAAGAAACTTATTTAAAGGCATTTAGATTTATAGATAAGTATATTCAAGGAACTAATGCGAAGGCTTGGTTGTTTAAAATACTGAAGAACGCTTTTATCAACCAGTATCGTAAGAAGAGCAAACGCCCTACACAAGTAGATTATGAAGAAATTGCTACTTACCACGATAGTGAAGATGCCAGTTATGTAGATTTCTTTGATTTAAGAGAAGAAATTTTTCAAGGTATGATGGGGGACGAAGTCACCAATGCAATTAATGCATTGCCGATTGATTTCAGAACAGTTATCTTACTTTGTGACATCGAAGGTTTCACTTACGAGGAAATATCTAAGATAATTGATATTCCTATTGGAACGGTTCGTTCTAGGCTTCACCGTGCTAGAAACATGCTTAAAGAGCGTTTGACAGATTATGCAAACTCCATGGGTTATAAAGATAAACGTGGACAAAAAAAGTAAAAATTGAACAATTTATGACAGAAAATATTGCTTATTGGCACAGTAATAGTTTATAAGCTAGTATCGCAGCATTTTCTGTCGACTTTATATATTATAAACAATTTTGCAGTTCTACCGCCCTTTATGTTTACAAACGGGAATCATTATATAAGGTAGTACTGTCATTGAAAAATCTATTTAGTTCTATTTATATTTAAAATTTAAAAAGTATGAAAGCATCTGGCAATCCAGGGGAATTCCAAAGAAGATTAGTTATGTATCTTGATGGAGCCCTATCAAACCAAGAATCACGTGAATTTTTAACGGACGTCAAAAATTCTCCAGAACAACTCGCTAAATTGCAAAAAGAGAAATCATTTCGTGAATTCCTTCGCAAGAAAGTTAATCGTCGCAGTGTTTCTCCAGCACTTATTAACAGTATTAAATCCAAGATTAACTCTTCCATTTAAGTATTTAAAAGACACCAAGATTATTACCCCCTCCTGAATTTCTATTCCCAATTATGGTTATCACCTAATGGTATGAAATTCACCAACTACAGGAATAAATAGACGTTATTTCTGTAACAATTCGCTCCCTGTATAGTGTTATAATAGCCGATTGTTATAGTAGTAACCGACTTACTAAATAGGATATTTTGTACTTGCTTGAACACAGGTACTCGAACTACAAAAAGGAATCAATCTATCACTTAGATTGATTCCTTTTGCTTTTTACAAAAAAAGAAATCGCTGCCCATTCTTCTCAAAGTGCTCTCTAAATAGTATTTATTTTTTCATTTAAAAAATCAGTTTTTTTTTAGTATCTTGTTAGCCTAAATCCCTATTGTTCTTAACATTACTATTTAATTAAAATAATTGATCATATGAGTACATTGCTTAATGGGCTAGAAGAAGTTGTTGAGTTAATTGATAAATGGTTCTTCTTTTATAAGAAAGATAAAGAAACTTTAGAGCAAGACGTTGCGGTTAAAAACAAAGCCATTGAGTTAAAAAAGGTTCGTGCAACAACCGTCAACTCTATCAAAGAAGTTTTGATAAAAGACAATAGTGACCTTGGTAGTAATTTTGTCGCATTAGAAAGTTACCAAACAGACTTAGAAACGCGCAGAAAAGCTATTCATGCCTTTTTAAATAGTATGGATTTGGAGGCTCGCCCTATTTTCATGAGTCCCGATCAATTTGATTTAATACAAGGCTTTTTGGATAAAACATATGGTTTTGATGCCTTGTATGCGACCTCAGGTGAAAAAACACAAAGCGTTTTTTCTACAACCTCTAATAACTATCCTAAAAGAGTTAAGAATCATGAGCAATATTTTCGCTCGATCATTCCTCATATTGGCATTCTTATTTCGGATGAACCAGAAGACATTACGGATGTTGTCACTCCTACTCCTACGCCGCCTGTAGATATTATCATAGAAACGACTCCTATCCCTGAAGAAACTACGAATGTTCCCATAGACCCTATACCTGTAGAAGTCATCACAACAGATGTTCCAGCAACACCAACAGCAGTAAATTCTAACTCAGCGGCTGTTAATAAGTTGCTTCAAGCCAAAAATAAAATAGCTCCGATTTTTTCAAGGGCGCAAAATCTTTTTTCTAGTGTCAGAATCCCCTCTGATACGGAAGAACTTGTCGTTATCCCGATGAATAGTTACAAAGAAATGCATCAATTTTTAACGGCTTACAAAAATCTAAAATGGTCTTTAGATCAAAGCGATGCAGCTGTTTTGGAAGAATTTCACCAATTAACCAACGATTGGTCTAAAGCTCCAGAGGATTTGTATCAAAGAATTACCTCGATTAGTAAACGGACTCGTATGTCAGAGGACGGGAGCAACCAACTTATTGAGCCAAAACCAATTGTTAATCACAATGTCGTTTCTACCATTGGTGTTGATGAAGAGGTGGGACTTGGAGCGCAGTATTCCAAAATTGATCGTTTTATTACAAATGAAGAGGGAAAACGTTATCAAGAAGTGGAAGTTGACCCAGAAAAATTGTTTGTAAAAGGAGCAGATGATGTGGATCATTCGGGAATTGATCCTTACGATATTATACAAGGAGGTCTAGGAAATTGTTACTTTATGTGTTCTTTGTCTGCTTTAACAAAAACCAAAGGTGGCATCAAACGCATCAAAGAAATGATTCGTTATAATAATGATGGTACTTTTACCGTCAAATTATACCGTCCTCAAAAAGAAGCACACATTGATTCTTTTCATGATGAAGCTAGTGGTAAAACCATCAAACAGAATACAAAAAGAACAACAGGTTTAGAATTAGTAGAAGTTGTTGTTTCGGCAAAAGTTTGGGTGGATAAATTATCTGATTCAGGCGATAAAGCCATTTATGCTAATTCTCAAGATGCTGGAGAATTATGGCCACTCATTTTAGAAAAAGCCTTTGCGCAATTGATGGGCGGGTACGATGAAATTGATTCTGGTTTTTCACAAGAAGCATTTGAAGTATTAACAGGAACTCCAAGAAGAAGTTTCGACTTTTCTAGAGATATAGATCGAGCCAAACAAGAACTCCTAAAAGCTTATGAAAGTGGTAGTGGGGTTACTTTTGCAACGCCTCCAAATATGAATGGAACTCCAGCAGTAGATGAAAATGGCGCTCAACTGAGAGGAAATGCAGGGGAGTTAATTATGAAAACGTATCCAGAAGATGGCAACGAAAGAATTGTTGCTGGACATGCCTATGCATTGGATCGTATTGATAATGGCATTGTAAAGCTCATTAATCCTCATGGTAATAATCACATAGAGAATCTACCTATTGATAGCCTACAAAGATACTTCAGCCGTGTTGTTGTGGATTATTAAGGTTATTAAAGTAATATAATTACAAGCTGTTATAGGCTAAAAACATGAGTCATTCCTTAATCTGGGGTGACTCTTATTTTTTTCCCTTCTGTTTATAACTTCAAAAAGGATTAATCACTTGATTTTAATATTATTATCTGTTATATTCGTGCTACTTGCAATTTTTTATTTTTTATTTAACAGTACAAAAAATCATTATGAAATTACTACAAATTATCTGTGTAATGCTTCTATTTAGCGTTCTAACACAAGCACAAGAATTTGCGCCTATTGGCGCAACATGGTATCATACCAACATTGAAAGCTTTACATTTTTCGGCTATGAAGGATATGTCAAAACAGAAAGTGTGAAGGATACGATCATTCAAGGACACCTCTGTAAAAAGCTGACCAAGACTCGTTATGGCTCAAATGGTAGTGAGAACTCAATAGGCGATGAATATTTTTATACCTCAGGTGATACTGTTTTCAATTTATCTGATAATGATACCTTTTATATTTTATATAACTGGGGGGCTCAAGTAGGCGATACTTGGACGACTCGTACCTTCGACTTCTTTGCACAAGGAGGTGTAGAAACGACTATTCAGGTTGATAATATAGGGACAACGGTCATTAGTGGAGAAACGCTGAGAACACTTACTGTTCATACCATAGACAGCCTAAGTATCAATCCTCTAAGTGGTTCCTATATGGGCTTTGGAGAGCCTAATGCCAGATTGACAGAAAAGTTGGGTGGGTCCTTGTATTTGTTCCCACAAGATTATCGTCTTTGGGATGCTGAAATAAAAACTGGACTTCGTTGTTACAGTGACAGCACGATACGTTTCAATGCTAATATTTCAAGCACTTGCGACGAACTATTGACCAGTGTTCAGAATATTCCTGATGCGGATTTAATTCACCTCTCGCCTAATCCATTCTCCAGTGAGATTCAATTAAATATTCCTGCCTCTACTACAACAGAAGGCTTATCCTTTCATTTGTATAATAATCTAGGGCAATTAGTCTTAGAAAAAACCATAAAGGGAACTGGTTCTCGTACGATTAATGTTCCGAATACGATTCCTCAAGGCGTTTATTATGGCGTTATTTATATTGACAATCAAGTTCAAACTACTTCCCTAATTAAACAGTAAGCATTCGACTAGAAACACAAAAGCCACTTTGGACAATCCAAAGTGGCTTTTTTTATGTATGATAAAGCTATATCAGCTTATGCTTTTACCGCTTCTAAGGCTTTTGCCATAGTCGATCCAATATCAGCTGGAGAGTCTACTACCAAAACACCACACTCACGCAAGATTTGCTTCTTAGCAGCCGCAGTATCATCTGCTCCACCAACGATAGCACCAGCATGTCCCATTGTACGACCAACAGGAGCCGTTTCACCTGCGATAAAACCAACAACAGGTTTTGTACCATGTTCTTTGATCCAACGAGCAGCTTCTGCTTCCAAGTTACCTCCAATCTCACCAATCATTACGATACCTTCTGTTTCAGGATCAGCCATCAACAGTTCAACCGCTTCTTTCGTTGTTGTTCCAATAATTGGATCACCACCAATTCCGATAGCTGTTGTTACTCCTAGACCAGCTTTTACAACTTGGTCAGCAGCTTCATAGGTTAACGTACCTGATTTAGATACGATACCAATTTTACCTTTTTTGAAGATAAAACCAGGCATGATACCTACTTTTGCTTCACCAGCAGTCATAACACCAGGGCAGTTAGGTCCAATCAAACGAACTTCTTTGTCCTCAATAAAAGCTTTTACTTTTACCATGTCTTGAACTGGAATACCTTCTGTAATACAGATGATTACTTTGATTCCAGCATCAGCAGCTTCCAATACAGCATCAGCAGCAAAACGAGGTGGAACGAAAATGATCGTTGTATCTGCACCAGTTTTGGCAACAGCATCAGCTACCGTTCCAAAAACAGGGCGGTCTAAGTGTGTTTGACCACTTTTACCTGGAGTAACACCACCTACTACATTAGTGCCATATTCAATCATTTGGCTTGCATGAAAAGTTCCTTCTTTTCCTGTAAAACCTTGTACAATGATTTTAGAATCTTTGTTGACTAGTACAGACATTTTTTTCTTTATTTATAAAATTATTAATTGAATTGTATCTATATCTCGTTTAGAAGTCTTATTAAGTTGATTATCAAGCTGACACATTCTTAAACAAACGTAAGCAACTGATGGTCAAAATACTATAAGACGCTTTTTATATTTTGCATTAAAAAACTAAACCTCGTAGAAGCAGCGTAGCTAAGTATTACTTGCGCTACATCTCAAATTTACAAATTACATAGTGTAGAACAAAATTATCACTATCTTTTTGAGTAGTAGCTGCTACAATTTTTTATTTTGATTCAAAAAAGTAAGCACTACAGCTTTAAAAGGGCTTATTTGTCAATGACAAAAACTTCCTCATCTGCCTTTTTCATATAATAATGTTCTCTTGCAAATTTTTCTCGTGTTTTGTCATCCGTAAAAAGTTCTTTATTGTCTTTTTCCGCTTGACTTATCTCTTTTTGATAATACGCTTCCTTAGATTCTAATTCCTGCAAGGTTGCTTGCAAGCGATACTGAGAAATAATACTATTGTTATCAAAAAAGAACATCCAAACGACAAATAAAGCCGTTACAACAATAAATTTATTGCGTATTGGTGCGGGAATATCCTCTAATAATAATTCTATTTTGGTTGGTTTTTTTGCCATTTCTATATGACCTATAGGCCAATTTTATCTCTTGTGTTTTGTCAGTACTTTGTGGAGAACCCGAAGTGTTGAAAACGAAAAAGACATAAAACAAACGCTTTGCTTGTTTTATGTCTTCAAATATAAGATAATTATTTTTCTTTTCTAAAGAAAGTCCCTAGTCTTAAAAAAGTGCTTCTAATTTTAAGAACAATTATTTCATTTTTAATTCTGTGGTAGGTTTTGTTCTCAATAAATCAAGAAAATCACGAACGGCAGTAAAAGAAACCAATCGGTCTTTAAAGTGCGATAAAACTAAAATCACCTCTTTTTCTGTTGCTTCTAGATGGTTCAAGATATTCATCAAGTGCATTTTCATGTGTCCTTGCTGAATTCCTGTTGTGACCAAAGAACGCACAGCCGCAAAATTTTGCGCCAAGCCTGTAGCAGCAATGACCATCATCAATTCTTCTGCCGAAGGATCGCCCAACATTTCCAAAGAACGCTTTGCCAAAGGATGCAAAGAAGTTAAGCCTCCAACGGTTCCAATTGCCAAAGGAATATCGAGCCAAAACTTAAACATTCCATTCTCTATCTTCGCAGAAGACAAACTTTTGTAAGCCCCATCACGTGCTGCATAGGTGTGACCACAAGACTCAATGGCACGGAAATCATTCCCTGTTGCCAAAGCAACGGCATCAATTCCATTAAAAATACCTTTATTATGCGTCGTTGCTCTATGTACGTCAATGTGTGCAATTTTGAGCGCCTTATCAAATTTATAGGCGAAGGTATTTGCATCCATATTACCATTATCAAACTCTCCCAAATCGGCTATTGGGCACTCCACCCATGTACGCACCAAACATTCTGGTGTATAATTCGACAAGATCGCCATGATAATCGTCACATCTCTATCTTCTGCTGGAAAACTATCTTGCTCACTAATAAACGCACGCAAAGAACGAGACGTTTCTTCCAAACAAGAGTTAATAAAATTAGCTCCCATAGAGTCACAAGTCTCAAAAGTCATCTTTAGCTGATAATAATTAGCTTCTAGATGCGTCATATTGACCAACTCAATTTTAGAAATTCCACCACCACGTTCTCTCATATTAGAGGTAATGTGTGCGGTATCTGCTAAAATGCGCTCTTTTAATTGAGAAAATAAACTATGCAATTTGGTATAATCTCCTTTCCAATCAAAATGCACTTGACCAATTTTGTGTGTGGCAATAATTTCTGCTTTGAAACCACCTCTTTTTAGCCAAAATTTAGCGGCGGCAGAAGCTGCTGCCACAACAGAGGATTCCTCAATCACCATTGGAACACAGTACAAATTTCCGTTAATTTCCAAATTAGGAACAACACCATAAGGCAAGTAAAAGTTACTTATTGTGTTTTCACTAAAGTCATCAAAAATCTTTTGTTTCTGAGGATCTCCATACCAAAAACTTTTTAATTCACGAGCAACCTCTTCTGGATTGACGAAGAAGTTTTCTACCAACCAACGAATTTTTCCTCGTTTGGATAGTTTTGAAAATCCCGATACTATTGTTGGCTTTTTCATACTGGTTTCATTTTTAAAACCTTGAATTAGCAGTTATTTTATTCATTATAATAATGATAACTTCTAATCCACTACTTTACTGTTAAATATTTTTTTGCTAGTTTCAATCCTTCTACTTGAGTAGAAACATAGTCGTATAAGTCCTTGTAATCACCTCTTGCATGCTTCAAAAAGGTAGAAGCTTGACCGTAAATGGCTGGCGAAGATAATTTATTTATTAGATAATACCCATCCAAGAAGTCCTTAATTCCTCCAGAGACAATAACTTCTTTGCAAAGTGCTTTCTCTCCTAAGTCCTTCATAATCTGATTTGTCATCAAAACCATCTCCTCTGCACTGTGTCCTACATTGGCTAATTTGGAATAGATTTCATGCTTCTGGGCATCAGAACGCAACAATTCTAATTTAGCAAAATTAGTGCCGCCATTGGCTGCAAAATCCACCGCCATAATCGGCAATTGAAAAAGTGCTTCCAAACTTCTGTAGCCCATTCCCTGCCCTACTTCTTTGACAATAACCTTTAAATCAGGAAATTTATCGATCACTCGTTTGATGGTATCAATTGGTGGATATTTAAAATGATCTCCTTCTGGTTGCAACCATTCTTGAAAAGGGTTAACGTGTATAATTAAGCCATCTGCACTCAATTTGTTGACCAAATCACGGATCAAAACGGTTTTGCCTGCATCAAACAACTCCTCTAATTGAGCAATACCCAAATTAGTATACAAAGGCAAATCGTCTCCAATAATTCCTCGAACATCAAAGTCTTTTAAATATTCGTCGCTAGTCAATAATCCTCGACAAGAACCTAATCCCATTCCAAAGCCAAAATCACGGGCGACTCTAGCAAGATTATGATTAATGACATTCGCATATTCGGTTCCTCCTGTCATGCTAGAAACCCAAAGTGGTGTCCGCATCGTTTTGCCTAAAAAAGTAAAAGAGGTTTCATCTTTGGTTGTTGGGTGACCTGACAACAAAGGTTCGTAATAAAATCGTTCATCTAAATTAGCCCGTTCTATTTGAGATTTGAAGGCTAATTGTATGTGATCTTGCTTTCGAGAGGACGCTGTTACATCGCTGTCCTTATATGGTTGTTTTGATAAACCATTTTCCATAAGTAATCGTTAAATTAAGGTATTAGGGGACATTTTTCATTTACTTTGTTTGTGCGATAATGCAATTTATAAACTTTCAATAAAAAATGAAAACCATTTTTTGCATTCATTTTTTTGTAAAATTGCAGACGCACAAAATATAAAACAGACGAAAGTAATTAATGTTTAACAAAATATTAAGTAAATAGTAAAAGAATATCCTATACATACATGTACGCCTGTACCTTTCAGAAAGTTGTCTTTTCGCTCCTTTTAACCCCTATGGTCTCTTTTTTAACGTTTTATTTCATTTTTTCTAAGAAAAAACGCGTTTTATAAGATTTATTTTAATAAAAAAAACCTTGACAATCAATTAATAATCCCCCCTTGCAGCAAAAAAATCTTAGTCTCTTTTAGAAAAAAATCCTTGATGATTTATTTTTTTCTTGTAATTTTCAGGCTTTATCTCTACTTCATTTTCAAACCAAACAGATGTATTCTACCTATAATATAGTTTATATAGCGGCTTTAATTATTTCTTGGATCATTGCTTATTTTATTGTTGTGAAGAAAAATAAACAGATAAAGCTTTTTGAGAAGCATTTAGGTTTCTGCATTGTAACATCTATGTTCTTTTACTTAATCAGTGTTTGGATTGTCATTAGTTATGTATATGAACCTGATGCACCTGCATTTTTAAAACTAATTATAGCTGCACCAATGTATGTTCCTCTTTTATGGAGTTTGCTACTGATTATTCATTCTATACAACTTAAATACAGAACTAGTTTGGTAGAGCTGTTGGATGATTGATCTTGTTTTAAATCCCTCTAATTCTCTTAAAAAGGTTTTTATAATTTTTTATAGGACCTCTTTGTTTAGAGGAGTGATCTATTTTGAAATTTTCATCATTACGGTCGTTTAAATTTAGAGATAATGGATAGACAAACTCTGGTTCACCAAAATAATTCATCGGTCCAAATTTAATCGCGTAAATATTCGTTTTGTTATTTTCAATTTTCACAAGAGGAAACCCTTGTGTGAAATCAAGGTATTGGCGTCCTTTTTTAAAGGTCTTGATTCTAGGTATAAGCTCATTCTTACTTTCAACAAAATAAAGCTCAATATTTTTTCTAGAGTCAAACAAAGAGTAAGATCCAAAATAGTATCCTTCTTTTGTTTTAATAATTCCATTCCAAAGTAAAGAATTGAGTGGTGTAGGGCTTATTATCATTTTCTCATACTGGATATTTTTTGCTTCAATTTGAGCTAAAAATTTATAATTAGCGATTCCTTTTGACGCAAACGTCCAACACAAATAAAGCGTAGAAAATACCAAGGTTAATTTAATGACCTTTTGCCTTTTTAAAGATGGCATTGCTTTTTTGCATAGAAGAATTAATACCCCAATTAATAAAATAGAGGTATAGAAAGGCTCAATAATATGGATGTTATTAAGAGAAAATAAATGTCCATTAAATGGAGCTAAGAATTTAGTCCCATAGGTTGTGCACCAATCCAACAAAGCGTGTGTGAAAATTGCTAAGAAAAAAGCAAGCGTCCAGTCCTTGTAGCGATACTTCTGTTTTGTTATTTTATGGGCAATAAATGCAAATAAAAAACTAGTTAATACAGCAAAAATTAAAGAATGAGAAACACTTCGATGTACACTAATGAAGGCAACTTCATTAAAAAATGGCGCTAAAAATACATCTAAATCAGGAAGTGTCCCTACAGCAGCACCTATAATAAGTGCTTTTTTTCCAATGTATTTATCTTTTACCATTGCAAAAGTAGCAGCACCTAATAAAGCCTGAGAAAGTGAGTCCATAATTATTGTTTTAGTGACGGGGTGTTCACAACTTACAATAAATAAAACCAACCGTTAAGAAGTATTCCTTGTTTAGCAAATCTTTATGATTAGAATAGCTCAAGCACTGTTTAGTATCTATTTTCAAGGTAATTTCAATTCATCTTAAATGAATATTGACCCTTATTCATAACGCAAAGCATCAATAGGATCTAACTTAGACGCTTTTACCGCAGGATACAAACCAGAGATAATTCCAACCACAAAACAAAGAGAAAAACCGAGTGCAATCCAAGCCCAAGGAATCACAAAGGCACCGCCAACCATAAAAGTAACGGCATTGCCCGCAAGAATTCCAAAAACAATTCCTACCAAACCGCCAATTTGACAAATCACAATGGCTTCGACCAAAAATTGTACTAAAATCGTTCGTCGAGTAGCACCCAAGGATTTACAAATTCCAATTTCACGGGTTCGCTCGGTCACAGAAACCAACATGATGTTCATCAAACCAATCGCAGCGCCTAACAAGGTGATGAGTCCAATAAAAATAGCTGCCATTTGAAGGGTGGCTGTATTTTCTACAATTAAGGAAATTAAACCATCACTTTTTTCTAGTTCAAAATCGGACTCCTCCCCTATTTTTGTTTTTCGAACACGTCGAAAAACCCCTTCGGCTTCTGCCATAGCAGGATCAATGTTGAGCGCATCGGTTACCATTACAGATAAGTTATAGGAGTTGGTCTGAGAACCAAAATATTTACGCAGGGTTTGCAATGGAATAATGACCATTTTGTCCCCACTAAACGTCATACTAGAGCCCTTTTCTTCCATCACCCCAATCACGGTAAATTGTATGTTACGAATTGAAATGGTCTTGCCTAAAATATTGAGGTTGGTAGAATTTTCAAAGAGTTTTTCGGCAATAGAAGAACCAATAATGACAAGATTTCTTCCTGCTTCAGATTCTAGCGCTGTAATGTTTCTTCCTGTAGCTAATTTATAACCCGCAACATCCAAATAATTTTCATCTGCACCATAAACCGTCGTATTCGGGTCTGTTTCTACCGCCCCCCGTTTGGCAACGGAACTCATAGAACCTAGTGCCGACATAGAAACTGCCGCAGGATATTGGTATTTTTCTTTAAAACTAAGGGCTTGTTTATAGGTGATTTTATCTCCTACATTAGATCGACGACCACGACGACCGCCCCCTAAACCTGTTCCTTTCCGAATCACATTAAAGGTATTGGTCCCCATGCTTGCCAAATTATCTGTTAGAGAGTTTTTTATGGCATCAATAGAAGTCAAAATACCAACCAAAGCCATAATACCAAAGGCAATAATTAACAAGGTTAATACTGCTCGAAGTAAATTGGCTCGAATTGCATTAAATGCAATGGTTATATTTTCCGTTACGGTCATTATAAAAATTATTATGAATAGAGAGAAGAGATCTAATTTTTAGACCACTTCAAGATAAGTTAAATTCTATGTTTGGTGCTTCAAAATTCGACAAACCAAAGGAATTCTACTTTGGAAACACTAAATAGAGAAAATTGTTATCCTAAAATCACCTTGTACAATGATCTTTTGAGTTTATCATTTGCTGATTTGATTAATAACTCATGTTACGCAAAAACACAATTAAGGAGATAACCCGAAGGCTCACGAAGTAAAAAATTAATGTTCCTGTATAAATTTATTCTGAATGTTTAATGCTTAATTTTTAATGTTGAATGCTTTATAATAAAATTAGCATTAAAAATTAAGCATTCAACATTAAAAATTAAAACAAAGGTTCAAGGAGCAAATTTCGGGTTCTTAATAGGAATAAAAAAATTCTGCATAACATCAGTTAATAATTTACTTCAAAATACCCAGCACTTCCGATAAACTCCTATTTTTAAAATTAAGTTCAATAGGATTCCCACTCGTCGTCAAATCATGAAAGGCAATCAAAAAATTATCCCCTTCCTGTGTTACCGCTAATAATTTAGCAGATTTCCCATCGGGCACTTCCCAAAACACAATATCTGTTGCGTCCAAAGTTTCCCCAATAACGACATCTTGTGTTTCATCAAAAATCAGAAATGCTGTTACTTTATAAGCAGAAGTAGTTGTCGTGACCCGATAAGGAACCGCATCTACCACCGACCTTTTTGCTAGAGTCCCCACACTCAACCAACCTAATTGATTGGTTTGTATCCAATAGCCTAATTTAGTTTTGGTTGCTTGATTTCTTAAATGGGCGACAATTTGCTCGTAGAGTGCCTGCCCGTAGCTTGCTTTCAGTTGGCTTTCATTGGCTTGCAATTCGACACAACGATTTTGATTGCTGCGTTGCTGCACGCCCGATTTTTCCAACTCACTAATATAAGATTGCTGCACCTCGTTGCGAGCCTTGTTATAAAGCGCCAATGCCTTATAATATTCCGCCTCTAAGGCTTCATTTTTATTGCGAGTTTCAATTTTTACTTTTTCTTTGGCAATCAACAAATGGTTCTTTTGATTTTTCAAAGTATGTTCATTCCGTTTTTGCACGGCACTCAAAGCTTGGGGCTTGCCTTTTTCATTCGTTTTTTGGCTCTCTATATAGTCTAGGCGAATTTGAATATTTTTTAACGCTTTGTCTTGCAATTCCGTTGCCAAATCATAAGAAATAGTTTTCGGTTTAAGCGGTGGCACCTCAAAGTTAGGCAATGCCAAACCATCGCTATTAGCACCACTACACCAATATTCTGTTCCAATATAAAAACTACCTACCTTTAACTGATCAGACTGCTGATGCACTGCCCATGATTGTGTTTTTCCTGTGTAAAGTTGGGCGTTTTCTGTGTAAGCATCACTAGGCATTACAAGAGTAATATGATTGCCTTTGCGCATTTCCAAGGGCTTTCCATACTGCGCTAACGCCAAATGAACGGCTTTATTCAATTCTAAAAATTCTTGTTGAGTCGAGCGATTTACTAAGGAGTGTAATAACATTTCCCAACTATTCTTCAAGAAACGAACCTCTAGTTTGACCATTCCACTATCCTGAGTGGCAATACTGCCTGCAGGAATTTGAATCAACAGCCCATCTTTTGTAGTCACCAAAGTATTCTTAAAGGGCTCTATCCAAAACGTTTGCGCAAGCACCCCACTTCCTTCTATTAAAAAGTCTGCGACATATTCTTGATAAATATTTTGAGAAGAAAAATTAATGTCATCAGTCACCGTGATTGCGGCACAAGAAGCACAATCATCCAGACGAGTAGGATAGACTTTATTCTCAATTTTCAAATGACCTAGTGGGACCCCTGCTCGTTCCAAGCATTGTTGCACCAAATACGCCCGCCGCCCAGAAAGGCTGGCATTCACGTCTCCTTCCAAAGCATCATTGGCATAGGTATGTACGACAATGCGCCCATTGGCTTTTGCCAACGCAACTTTTGCCAACGCTTTTATACTATCTAATTGTACTAATGAAATAGAGGCTTGCCCTGGTTCAAAATACACCCAGTGTTTATTTTCAGACTGTGCACACAGTTCTGCCTTAAACCATAAGGTGCTTATTATAATGATAAAAATCAATCTCATACTTTCTTTTTTTGCCTTGCAAAGATACGCTTATTTAATAATGACTTTAGTACTCTATGCCATTTTTTAGTTTTTAAAAAAAAGTTAAAATCCCAATAAATGGAGGACATGGAAGCTCTATTTAGAAACTCCTATAGGTAATTAGGCTTAACAATTGTATTGATATTTACTTCTTATAGTAACTATTTTTGAACTTTTTTAAGCGTTCTATTTTTGAGCAAAATATCATTTACACCTATTTGAATTGCTTGATAACCTAATACTTAGCCTCCATTATTTTTAACTAATAAATGTTAAATTGTTACACTCTCTTTGCTGTATTAGATTTTCAACTGTATCTTACCGATCAAAATAAATTATTGTATCCTCATTCTTAACTCATTTACGCAAGAACGTTTTAGGTAGTATTGAACTTGCTTTTACTTAAAAAATATTGTTTGAATGCTGAATGCTTAATTTTGAATGTTGAATGCCTTTTCGTTAAAAATAGGGCATTCAACATTAAGCATTCAAAATTCAAAATTAAACTATATTTATTGAGCTGTTTACTAGTTTTAAGCAGCCTAATTAATTTTAGTTAGCTCCGCTAATGAGCGCTGCGCTTTAAGTTCTGCGTAACATCAATTATTAAAATCAAATATTCCTCTTATGAAACTTAGATTTATTTACGTCCTTTTACTTTCTGCCTTTGCGCTAGTTGTTTTACAAAGTCGTTCAGGTGGCGCTGCTGCCAATAATTTAGGCGACCGTACTGGTTCTCCTTTATCAGGTGCCGCAGGTTGTTCTTGCCATGTTAGTGGCAATCCTTTTTCTCCCGTTCTATCTATCACGGTGAAAGATGCAAGTCAAAACCCTGTTACGACCTATATGCCAGGTCAAAATTATACCATTGAATTTAATGTCACTGCTGGAATGGGTGCTCCTGCTGGATATGGTTTGCAAGCTGTAGCTATTTCTCCAACTGGAGGAAATCCTCAAGCTGGTACCATGTCCTCTGTCATTTCTTCCAATACTCAAATAACAGCCTTAAATGGTCGTTCGTATATTGAACATGCTGGTGTTAATGCTGGCGGTACCTTCCTTGTTAACTGGACGGCTCCTGCCTCTGGTTTTGGTAACATCTCTATTTATGGACGTGGGATTGCCGTAAATGGTTCTAGTACTGCTGGCGATGAAGAAACTAGTTCTGTTCTAATTAACTTGACAGAAGTGGTGCCAAGTTCAATTGGTTATGCTCAAAGTAGCTATTGTGCTGATGCTGCTGATCCTACTCCAACCATTACAGGTACTTCTGGTGGTACTTTTACAGCAACACCTACTGGATTAATGATTAACAGTACTTCTGGAGAAATAGACCTAAGTGCCTCAACGGCTCAAGCCTACACGGTTTCTTATGACGATGGTAGTGGATCAACTCTTAGTACAATGGTAACAATTAACGCCTTAGATGATGCTCAATTTACTTATCCATCTAGTTCTGCTTGTCAAAGTTCTATCCTTACCCTAAGTCCAACGCCAGCTATGGCAGGTGGAACATGGTCTTCTACGACTGGTTTGTCGATCAATGCAACTAGTGGAGCAATCAATTCTGGTAGCTCTACAATAGGAAATTATACGATTACACATACTACAAATGGGGCTTGTCCTAGTTCGGATACTTTGAATTTTTCCATTTTAGCGCAAGATGTGGCTTCTTTCCCTTTTACAGATACTACCATCTGTGAAGGTGCTGGTTCTAATCCTATTTTGGCTGTAACAGGTACAACTAGTGGCTTTTACTCGGCCTCTCCTTCAGGCGTTTCTTTTGTTAGTTCCTTAACAGGAGAAATAGATCTTAATAATTCTAGCATAGGAACTTACTTTTTGAGTTACATTAGTAATGGAACTTGTCCAACATCTGTAAATGCCAATCTAACGATATCGGTTTGTTCTGGAGTAGAGACCATAACAGAAGGAAATAACTATGAATTATTCCCAAATCCTAACAATGGAATTTTCTCTATTAAGAATAACAACCAAGCAGGAATGGTAGAGATTAACGTTGTCGATATCTTAGGAAAAGTAGTGTATACAGAACGCAATTTCTTAGTACAGAACGGAACCAAAACCTTAGCTTTAGAAGCCTTGGCAGCAGGAACTTATTTTGTTCAAGTACAACAAGCGAACACACAACAAACCTTTAAAGTTATCATGGAATAAGACAAGGTTTTTACCTAAAAAAGCAGAAGAGAAGTCCGTCAAAGTATGGGCTTCTCTTTTTTTTTGCTTGAATTTAGCCCTTTCGGCAAAATCGGCTCCTAGAATAAGGCTTGGATACCTCTAAAATTAAATTTTTGTTGTTTTTCTTTATAAAAAACCGTATTTTGTTCCTTATTTATAAACAAAAAAAACAATCCTTTATGCATCTTAATCATCTACTTTATACTTTTTTGTTCCTTTGGATCATTACGCCAAACATTCAAGCACAATGTCCTGCAGCTAGTCCTGGTTTCCTGAGTGGAACAACGACCAATATGTTAGAAACAGATACAACAGCAATACCTGTTTTCACGACCACACCTAGTGGTTTACCCAATACTGAATTTTTACTCATTCAACGAGATAGTTTAGCCGCTGATGGATTAGGTCCTGTTGTTTTAACCTCTATCTTGGATGGTCGTGTTGTTCCTGCGGACTTTAGCTTAACGACTTGTAATGAATTTTGTTTGCTTCCCTTTTCTTACGATTTGGTACAACTTCAAACCGTTGTAGATTCTTTGTTGAACGGTCAATATACGCCTGGAACAAGTTGTTGTGATGCAACAGGGCAGTTTTTTGTTGGCTTGTGTGATTCTCTAGCAGGCTATGGCATTACGAGTGGTTCTGATATCACCAGCCTAAACGAAGTAATTACCTTGATGGGTGTATTTGCAGGAACAGCCAATAGTTCTATTTCTGTCAATGGTTTTATTTCAACCATTCAACAATTGAATACCTTTGCTAGTTTGTTTGGAAATTGTGCTGCCAACAATACAGAAATTTGCTTTTCGGTTTCTAATACAGATCCTGCGATGGATTGCTATCGAGTAGCGCTTCCTAATTCAGCAAACTTTGTTGATATTATGCAAGATACAGTATGGATTTCACCAAATGGTAGTGTGTTTTTAATGGGAACCTATTTACCGAATAGTTCTATAGATTCTTTAATCTGGTCTATTTCTAATAGTGGTTCTAGCCTTGTTATCGATCCTGTTACGGGTGAAATAAGTGCTGGAACAATAGCAGATACAGCTTGGGTGGTTCTTAGAGCTAACCGTGGATGTGTGACCGATGTAGCTGTTGTAATTGTAGATCCAGCTTTAACCGTTTCTAACTTAAACAGAACAGAAATACCGCTACAAACTAGTCCTAATCCTTTCCAAAAAAGCTTTGAAGTTGCTTTTTATGCCAAAGAAGGCGATTATACCCTTCAAGTTATTGCTGTAACAGGGCAAATTGTTTATCAAAAAGTATATCACTTGAATACAGGCAATCAACAACTAGAAATCAATGATCCATCGATTCCAGAAGGCTATTATTTCCTAAGAATTACAGGAAAAGAAACCCAAGGAACACAAGCGGTTCTTAAATACTAACTCGTGTTATCCAATTCTTTTTTTATTGCTAACAAAACTCCGCTTCGCTTATTTAAGCGCTCTTTTAATGTTTAATGCTGAATGCTGAATTTTTAATGTTCGTTATGTTATAATAATACTCCGTTGATTTTTTAGTTTTTCTATGAAAAACATAAAAAAGCATCTTGCATTAGTTTGATTATCAGCTTTTTAGTGCTTTAACTAGCAAGAATATATCCTGCTGATAATCAAACTAATACGATTTTTCAACGGAGTAATGCTATAAAGCATTAAACATCAAAAATTCAGCATTAAACATTCATCTGCTCCAATTATTGCACGACCAATTTTCCTGTTCCAACGATCTTATCATCTCCTATCAAGCGAAACAAATAAACGCCTGCCTCTAAATTTCCTCTAGATAAAATAACCCGTTTTGTATCTTCAGAATAAACTACCTTTAGCGAACGTCCCAAAGCATCATATACTTCCAATTGTAATTGATTATACTCGCCTTCATTTAGACTAATCACCGTTTCTGTTTGAAATGGATTGGGAAAGATGTTGACAACTTCCATACCTTGCTCTAACTCTACGGTACTTAAAGTGTAGCCTGTTTTGACCACATAGCCTCTATTTTGATCTCCCATTACATCTCCATGACTTCCTGCAAGTACAAAATTACCATCACTAGTATAACGAACGACCCGACTAGTATTGTCGATCAAATCATCAAAAATTTGATCTTGCAATAGGGTTCCATTTGGACTTATTTTAATAACAAAAGCGGCTGGTAACATCACAGCAAAACCGCCTCCATGTGGCACATACCTAGTTCCTGTGACCACATAATTACCATTCGGGTCAACGATAACATGATGGGCATTCCCTTCCCCTGATCCTAAAATGACACTCCAAGATTCTGTTGTTCCTGTAGAATCCAATTTGAATAAATAGGGATTGTTTCCTACAATACCAGAAATATATCCAGCGACAACAAAACCATGATCGGGCGTTTCCTTAACACTTTGTAGGGCATAAACAGGAGCGTTGTTATAAGGCTGTTGCCAAAGGCTATCTCCATTGGCATCTACTTTGAATAAAATCGCCTGACTTATTGTTGTGCTTCCAGACAAAATATATCCACCATCACTAGTAGGCTGAAAATCTAGTAAAAATCGCTTATCATATGTTTTCTGCCAAAGTACGTTGTGATTAGGGCTAATTTTAAATAGATCATTTCTAGGCCTTGGCATTCCAATAAAACCTCCTGTTGAACCTACTCCAATAATGTAATTTCCGTCATTGGTTGGACGCAAACGAACGGTTTGTAAATTACAAGCGATATTAATCGAGGCACAAGTAGAAAGATAAGTCGATGTTTTGATGGTATCTCCCATAGCATCGGTTTCAATCAAAAAGATTTCATTGTGACTAAGCCCAGCCATCAATAAATTTCCATTGGGTTTTTCAACTAGAGAAACCTCTTTTAAATCCCCATCATTAAAGCTTGGGTATTTTTTTTGCCACAATTCATTTCCTGTTGAAGCATCTATTTTGACCAACATTGGCGTGTAGGTAAAGTTGGAACTAACACCATATCTATGATTTCCAGCAAAGACATAATTTCCATCATTGGTTTCTTGTAGATCATAACCTTTTAGCTCTGATTCATAATTTATAGGAGGCAAAGGAAGAACGTAAGGTACAATTTCTGTTTCCCAAAGTTGCGCCTTCAAACTCATGGCACTCATTACTATTAATAATGCACTAAAAATCAACTTCATCTTGTCTTGTTTTTTTGTTTGTAATAATAATACTTCTCTAACAATTAACCCTTGCTACAAAAGTGCGCCATATCCAAGCCTAAAACAAAAACACTAAAGTAATTTTGTTTATCAAAAAAATAAAAAAAAAGCCCTTAATCTTCTATTAAATAGAGATCAAGAGCTTTTTTTGTTTATTATATTTTTTAAAAACTACTTATTATACTTCTTCTGTAGCTTTCAATTTTTCCATATTGTAGGTTACTTGGATGGCTTCAACAAACTCGTCCAAGGCTCCATCCATTACTTCACTTAGATTATATTTAGTAAAGTTAATACGATGATCGGTTACTCGATTTTGTGAGTAATTATAGGTACGAATTTTTGAAGAACGGTCACCAGAAATAATTAAAGTGTTTCTCAAAGCAGAGACACTATCTTCGTGTTTTTGTTGTTGCAATTCATACAGTTTTGCATATAACTTTTGCAAGGCAATCTCTCTATTTTTCAATTGAGAACGACCATCTTGACATTCGACAACCACACCACTTGGTTTGTGCGTTACCCGAACAGCAGATTCCGTCTTATTAACATGCTGTCCACCTGCACCACTGGCACGGAAAGTATCCCAAGATAAATCAGCTTTATTAATTTCAACATCTTCCATTTCAAAAAGAGGCATCACAGCAACCGTAATCGCTGAAGTATGTACCCGTCCTTGAGATTCTGTTTTGGGAATTCGCTGTACTCGATGTGTCCCAGACTCATACTTCAACATTCCGTAAACATTGTTGCCCGTCACTTCCAAAATAACTTTGCTAAATCCTCCAGATTCACTTTCGTTAGATGCAATATATTCGCGTTTCCAACCTTGTCGATCTATAAAACGCTCATAAACACGGAGCATATCCCCAGCAAAAATTGCTGCTTCATCTCCCCCTGCACCTGCACGAATCTCAACGGTAACGTTTTTCTCATCTTCAGGATCTTTAGGAATCAGCATCATTTTCAGATCATCCTCAAATGGGCCTTTTTTTGCTTCCCATTCTTTCAAATCATCCTTTGCCATATCCACAAATTCAGGATCATCTCCATCTGATATAATCTCCTTACACTCTGCAATGCCATCTAGCATTGCTTTATAGTTATCATGTGCCTCAACTAAAGGTTGCAAATCCTTATACTCTTTATTAATCTTCATAAAGCGATTCATATCTGTCGTTACTTCAGGATCAGATAGTTGCTCTTCGAGTAATTGGAATTTATCCTTTAAGGCTCTTAATTTATCAATCATTGTTTTTAATATTTATATAGCCTTTATCATAATAATTCTCTAAAAAAGGCAGTAGAGTTACAAAAATACAATTAAATCATAGATATTCAAAAAGAAGTGGCTCTTCCCCAAAAAGGATGTTCACTTTTTGGGTCCATCAACAACACTCCTTCATTCTTACGTTATATAAAATGAGCTGCCATACCTTGTTTGACTAAGCTGTTTATATTGAATAAGATCTTGTTCATTGGTCTCATCTCGATTTTGTATTTTTATTACAATTATAAATATTAACAAGTAGGCTGTAAAATTACAGCATACGAAACTAAAACAGCGACTCTATCTATTAAGTTCCGCTAAATTTAAAGCACTTCCAAGAGTTCTTTTAAAATCAACGTCAATTTAGATTCTGCTTTATCCACGACCTGAATCACTTCGGCTAGCGTTGTTTCTGTAATTTCATTTATAGGAAAACAACGGTTAGAAATGACAGAGACCACAAAAACAGGTAAATTCATGTGATTGGCAACCAGCACTTCTGGTATCGTAGACATTCCTACAGCATCTCCTCCAATGATATTAAAGAAATTATATTCTGCTGGTGTTTCCAAATTAGGACCTTGTGTACCTACATAAACACCTTCAAAAGCTCGAATACTATGTTTTTCAGCAATGGCTAATGCCTTTTTATTCAATTCCCTGTCATAAGCATTTAGCATATCAGGAAATCGGACACCCAATCGAGTATCATTTTTTCCTCTTAATGGATTTTGAGCATGTAGATTGATATGATCTTTGATGAAAACTAAGTCTCCAGGATATAAATGTTGTTGCACGCCACCTGCGGCATTAGAAATAATCAATCGCTCGATCTTCAAATACTTCAACACTCGAACAGGAAACGTAACCTCTTCCATACTATATCCTTCGTAATAATGAAAACGCCCTGCCATAGCCACGATAGGAACGCCTTTTAGGTAACCAAAAATTAATTTCCCGACATGACCTTCTACTGTTGGTTCTGCAAAGTAAGGTATTTCACTATAAGGTATTTCCAAAATAGGATCAATTTCTTTACTAAAAGCGCCTAAACCTGTTCCTAAGATAATTCCTATTTTAGGTTCAAAATCCGACAGTTTTTCTTGGATATAAGTGATTGCTTCTTGTATTTTTTTATACATAATAGTTTTTTTTTAAATAAATCGGTAACAAGTTTAAATTAGACCTCAAAGGCCCGTTAGTTTTATATTTTAAAAATTCTATTTCAGCGAAATAAAATTTTGTATTTTAATTTTAATTAAAATTTTTAATTGGCAAAATTCCGACACAAGTATATATTCTTGCCTTTTTTTAATTAGACGCTTCTTTTTTTACATAAAAACTTGCTTTGAAGAAATAAAACCGTATATTTGATATAACAAATGACTCATAATGAGTGAAAAGGAAAATTCTAATAGTAAAAACAATTTTTGATTTTTACTGTTTCTAATACAAGATAAAGAATTTGAATTCAATTTTTTTTTAACAACAAAACTAATTAGCTATGAAGTTTGTAATGTTAACTTTAGCAATGGTACTAGCAGTAAGCTCTACTTTTGCATTTGCGCCAGCGCAAGAAGATAAAATGGTTGCCATCGTATTAATGATGGATGATGGTGATGATCAACAAATCGTTGCTACAATTTACACGTCTCTAATGGCTGCTGAAAAAGTAGCAAAAGTTTTAGACATCGAAATGATTTCTGAGGATGAAGTAAACGATGATGTATTCGTTTTCTCTCTAAAATCTGAAGAGCAAAGAAAATTAACTATGAAATTATTTGATGAGGAAGGCTACAAAACTGCAGCTCACCGTGTACTTCAAGTAGAAGATGGTAACAACTACAATGCTTTAAACGTTCAATCTTTAGAAGACGGTACTTACAAGTTCGTTATCGAAGATGAGACTGGAGCTAGCAAAACTAAGACTATTGTCATCAACAAAGACAAAAAATAAGAAGTTTCTAACTTCTCATAAAATTTGAAAAAAGCAACATACGAAAGTATGTTGCTTTTTTTTATGCCTTAGCTCAACTTAATTATTCACTTGTTCAATTTGGCTAATAATCCACTGACGTTCTGGCAACTGTGGCTCTGCTTTAATTTCTTCTAATAGCTTTTGTTGTATCTTTTTATCATAAAAATTATGATTCTGAACCTTCTGTAGGTATCGAATCAAATTCAAGTAGCTTTGTTTCTGATAATCACTAACCTCTTTATTTCGTTTTACATAGGCTCTAAAACTATCCAACAAAGATTCTAAAGCATCGTATTCTCCCAACTCATAATAGATTTTCAGTAGCGAAACCTTCGCCCCCATCACCAATTCTCTATCTGTGTTCCCCAAGCTCAAAAACATCTTCATTGATTTATTATAATCCCTAGTCATATAATATAGCTTGGCTAAACTATAATTGGTATAACTTTCTCGATGTGTCTTACTCAAATAAGGTGCATAATCATTAATAAATTCCCGCACCCAATCAAAATCGCCATATTTTAAGCCAATAGTAACAATGTTCTTATAGGTAAATCTTGACAATTCTCCATCTTCCACAAACACCCCATTAATCAAGCCCAATTTATACAAATCAAATATTTCAACCGTAAATTCTTCTCGTCCAAGATTCAAATGCTTGATACAAAAACTAATGGCAATAATGTATAAGTCCTTGAGTTCATCTGTTCTAAACAAATGACTGTGTTTCAAGAAAGTAGCTTTAAGTTGAAAAAATGCAGCGGTATCATCAAAATCGGTCATTGCTTTGTAACTATAATAGTATACTGCAATGGAAGGAAACTCTAGCCAATTTTCTTTCTCTATTTGTGCTAAAATAGCATCTACAATTCTCAGTTCGTAGGTTGTCCGAAAAATATTTTGATGCGTCAGTGCCGTCACGCAGTACTTGAGCTTGTTTGCCATATAGTAGATGTCAAAACTATCCAGTACTTCTTGTACATTTTTAGCCTCTAAACGCTTTTTTTCTTGTGCAAACAAAAATTGCTCTTGTTGCAATTCATAATCCAAATAATAGTACTCGGTATCCTTATACTGACTTTTATTTAAGAGTGATTCTCCATATTTTAAGGAAGATTTAAAGCATTTCTCTAATTTTTTCGTTCTATAGACAGACAGTAAAGCTCTGTTTCTCAAAGCGTCCTCTGCCTCTAGGGCTTCATAAACCAAAAACTTGTCGATTAGCTTTTGCAAATAGGACATGGTATTCCTTATTTTCTGAGGGCGATACAACATTTTTGGGAACACATGTTCAAAAGCATTTTTTATACGATGGCTTTTATTCGTCATTAGATAGTCCAATAAACGATGTACCTCTGTATGCGTGTTATGATATGGAGAATGCACGAATTTTTTGAGCCGATTTTGCTCTGACTTGGACAAAGCAGAAAAGATTTCTAGTAATTTACTTTTATACATAATTAATCTATAAAAAAAATCAAAAACACCTATTTTACAACAACTTATAAAATCCAAATTACAAAAAAATATCTATAAATTGAATTTAATGTACTTGATTTTAGATAGATAAATTCAGATCTTAGTATTGTGGAAAAACCGACATAAATAAACATCCCTTTGAGTAATTTTTAGTGTAGGCTCAAATCGTCTGTACAAAACCACGTAGTAGCAGTGTACTTTAATTTAAAAAATTGATTATCAGCACTTAGATACATTTTTCACTAAAAGAGTATTCCAATGATAATCAATTAGATAAATCGCTTTTTGAAAAAAAACGCACGGGCTATTACAATAAAATACTTCCTCCAAAATTTCATAAATATGAACTACCTAAAAATATACTTTCTTTTATTCATTTTAACCTTTCTAGGTTCTGAAGCACAAGCCTCTCACGCAGCTGCGGCGGATTTGAGTTATACCTGCATAGGGAACAATCGTTATCAAATCACCCTTAAAATGTATCGTGATTGTAGTGGGATTACCCTTGATCCTAGTCCTATTATTGATGTAACAGGTGCCAATAGTTGTAGTGGTTTTAATCAGGTTTTGCCCTTAAGTTTAACTTCCGTTGTAGAAATACCCATTGCCTGTAATGCATTTGCAGGGCAGAGCAGTTGTAATGGCGGCATCATCCCTGGTTATGAAGAAAATATTTACACAGGCATCTTAGATATGTCTGCCTTTCCTACAGGTTGTACCTGGACGATTGGCTACTCTAGTTGTTGTAGAAATGCAGCCATCACGAATTTAGATAATCCTTCTGCGCAAAACCTTTATATTGAAGCGACTTTACTCGATGGAAATATTGCTTGTAATAGCTCTCCTTCTTTCGCCAATATCCCAATTTTTGTTGTTTGTGATAGTATCGTACAATCTATTTCCAATTCTATCATCGAACCCGATGGAGATTCTTTGGTCTATTCCTTAGTTGCGCCACTAACGGCTCCGAGTACCCCTATTAATTATAATATAGGTTTTTCGCCATCTACGCCGCTAAATACACTTTCGGGTGTCAATTTTAATACACAAAACGGACAACTAAACTTCACGCCAACAACCAATCAAGTGGTGGTCATGGATATATTTGTCGAAGAATATAGAGCTGGCGTTTTGATTGGGCAAACAAGGCGTACCATGCAAGTCGTTGTCATGTCTTGTAATAATAATAGTTTGTCTTTAGATAATGTCTCCAAAATCACGGATGGAGTCGTACAATCTCAAGGCGTTTCGACTGTTTTTAACGCTTGCCCAGGAGAAGATTTGCATTTTCAATTGAGCCTATCAGATATTGATCCTATTGATTCCTTAAGTATCTCGGCAAACTATTCTAGCTTATTCCAAGCCTACCCTAATGCAAGCGTTAATTTGAGTTATCCTATTCCAGGAAACACAAACACTGCTTTATTAGACGTAACCATTCCTGCTGTTCAGAATAATGTATTTTCGATTGCTTTTTCTGATAACTCCTGCCCTATAGCAAGTTTTCAAAGTTTTGGTTTCTCGATATTACCGACCAATAATTGTGCAACGATCAATGGACGTGTAGCAATTGATACCAGTAATAGTTGTTTTGCCTCTCCTTTAGCCCCAGCTTATACCGATGTTATTATAGCGATTAACAAAGGAAATTTTACAACTTATGCGAGTCCAAATCCGAATGGGACCTATTCTGCGGTTGTAGACACAGGCATTTATACCGTTAATGCCATCGCCATGCATCCTTATTGGGCTTCTTGTAATAATAATGTAGTTGCCAATTTAAGTACTTACAATAGCTCCTCGACCATAAATTTTCCAATGGAACCAAGTGTTCTATGTCCTTATATGTATGTTGACATAGCTGCTCCTGTGCTCGTGCATTGTGCTAGTAATTATTATACTATAGAATATTGCAATCATGGAACGGTTGACGCCTCTAATGTTTATATAGAAGTTACCTTAGATTCTTTATTTGTTATTGATAGTTCTGATATTGCCATCGCGAATCAAACAGGTTCTACCTATACTTTTAACATTGGTAATGTCCCTGTTAATACTTGCAATACGTTTAGACTTTATGGTACGCTAGATGCGGCTTGTGACACAATTAATCGAGGGCGAATACATTGTGCTACAGCTAATATTTATCCAGATAGTTCTTGTTTAGCTTGGGTGGGACCAAACTTAGAAGTAGAAGCACAATGTAACAACGATTCTGTTTCTTTCCGAATTACGAATACTGGTAATCAAAATATGATTGCCCCTCAAAGTTATTGGGTCATAGAAGATGATATCATTTTTTATAGTAATCCTGGAATTACCTTGCCTTCGGGAGGCTCTACACCTTGGGAAAACTATGAAGCAACAGGTGCTACTTTTAGATTACAAATTCCACAAGCACAAGGACATCCTTGGAATGTTCAAGCTTCTGCAACTGTTGAAGGATGTTTAGCGGCAGCAAACAATCAAGACCCTATCAGTACAGGTTTTGTTAATATTTTTACCCTCAACGATGGCTCTCCTTATTACTCCATTGACTGCCAACCAAATGTTGGTTCTTGGGACCCTAATGACAAACAAGCTTTTCCTACAGGATATAGTAATCCCCATTATATTGATGATAATGTTGACTTAGAATATAGAATTCGTTTTCAAAATACAGGAACCTACTATGCAAACAATGTGGTCATTTTAGACACCCTATCCCCTCATTTAGACCCTACAACTATTTTACCCACAGTTTCTAGTCATGCCTACACTTGGCGATTACTAAACGGAAATGTGATTGAATTTCGTTTTAATAATATCATGTTACCAGATAGTACAACAGATTTTGACGCTTCACATGGCTTTATTGATTTTAGAATTCAACAACAAAATAACAATCCTATAGGCACTATTATTTATAATCAAGCGGCGATTTATTTTGATCAAAATCCTCCTGTAATTACCAACCAAACCTATCATACTATAGGACAAGGTTTTATTATCTTTTCAGGAATTGAAAACGTCCTCGTTCCTCAAGTAAAGGTCCATGTTTATCCAAATCCTTTTGATCAATACACGACCTTGCAAATTGAAAGTGAAACAATCTATCAACATATTACACTAGAAGTATTTGACGCAATGGGTAGAACGATTGTAAAAAAACAAAATCAAACCGACCAACAAATTATCTTAGAACGCAAAAATATGTCTCAGGGCGTTTATTTCTATCGTTTGGTAGCAGATGGTCTGTTGTTGAATTCAGGAAAACTTATTGTTCGATAATAAGCTGCCTGATTCAATTCCAAAAAATAACTGAGTTTCCTCCCTCTTTATCAGATAAGTTCCTAGCCCTAGTGGCTAGGAACTTTTTTTTATTCATACACCTTAATAGACTTTAGCACTTTTTAACATAAAAAAATGGATAAAGGCTTAACTTTTTTATGTTTAATGACGTTTTATAATATAGATAAGTGTAAGTTTTGCAATACGTTAGATAGACATCAAAGAGACTTTAACCGTACAGCTATATTTCGTATTGTTATTTTCTAATCAAAATCCATCTCTATGACATTAAAATCTACAATTCTATTTATTTTAATAAGCATTGGCTTATTATTTTTCAGCTCATCGGCTTATAGTCAGATGTGTGCCGGAACATCTAAAACCAAGATGATCCATACGGACAACGTAACAGAGAAATCTGAAACGACCATTCGTTCAAGGCCCTCTAAAAAGGTTCATACTCGAGTTCCCGTAAATTATCGCCCACCTGTTGCCAACGAAAAGTTAATTACATTTCCAGAAACCGTTGCCACCAAAAAGAAACAGAAAAAATTACTAAAAAAACGGAAGCGAACTAAAAAGAAAGGCTGTATGGCAGCCAATATGTAAATCCTTAATTTCAACAAAAAAAGCTATGAACAAGTACTCTATAAGAGTCTATATTCATAGCTTTTGCTTTTTATAAAAAAATCAAGTGATTGATTCTTTAATGTTTAAGTACTTTCACAATAGATTCAGCCTCTTCGGTTTTCACCTTAACCAAATACATTCCCGAAGCTCCTTCTAAGGATAAATTGATCACATTGGTGGAGAAATATTCTTCTTGGTGAATGACCTGCCCTAAGGCATTACTAACTTCTACACTAGCATCTACATAATCACTTCCTAAATCAATGGTCACAGCGCTACTTGTTGGATTTGGAAATAATTTCAAGGTCAAATCTCCCTCTATTGTATGAACATTTGTTGAAACATCAAGCCTTGCCAAATGATTCAAAGACTGTTGCCCTCCAAAGACGCTTCCTGTCTGCATAAAAGGGCCTCCTATGATTAAATCTCCTTCAAAAAAAGCGATAGATGTTACAGAAGAATCAAAATTATTATAGCCTTCTAGTACGCCCACTCCAGTATTGTATTTTCCAATTGAGGACCAAAAATCTCCAAAGACAGGTACATAGTTGATATTTCCAGCAAGATACAAATCACCAGAATTAGGGTCTACTTTCAAATCCAAGATTTTAGGCGCATTCGTAGAATTCCAACTCCACATTTCATATTCAAAAATCAAAGGTTGCAGTGCATTATTCAAAAAACGAGTCAAACAAGGTTTAAGTGGATTGTTACTATACCCCGCAAAATAAGTGATGTTCACAATCGTCTCAACTACTTGAATCGTATCTGGCATCAAAGTATCTGACACACTAAAGGAGTAAATAGCCGTATTATTATAAAGAGCAACTGCATTATGAGAATACAATACCGTATCCGGAACCGTTGATTGGTGTACGGTTAGTGAATCAAAAAGCCCTACATACCAACTTTGGTTTACATCCAAAATAGCGCCATGAAAGGTATAATTAACTTGCCAAGCCCCTCCAGATTGTTCCCAAACTTCCATCCCTGCTATTGCTGCATCTTTTATAACCACTTCTATAGTATAACCTTCTACTATATGTACCCCTTCTGCATTGGGGCGTCCTGGTATACTATCAAATGTCCATCCAGTTGCTGCTTGATAAGTCGCAATAGGGTAATGATTTCCTGCATGGATTAAATCTCCAACCACAACTACTTCTGGTGTTGCATTATAAGTATATACAATGTCATTCACTTTTCCATCCACACCATTTCCCAAACAGCTTAACTGCCCCATTTCATAGACACCAACATTCAAACAAGGCAAACTATCTAGCAAATCAAAATCACCTGCAATATATAATTTATCCCAAGTCTGAAACATTTTATTCACCGGTCCATTTGCCCCCTTTCCTAAAGTTTTAAACGGTTCATTAGCAGGATATCCAGGCTGAATTAAAGCCAATTCATTTAATGAAAAACCATGTTCTGCTGCCCAATCTAGCACGCCTTCTGTTTTTATATTTGGAAGGTAATCGTAATTGTGTTCTTTGCTGATTTGTAGGGCTAAATCCTCGGCACCAGAAATTTTCATCAAGTATCCCACAGCACAATGGGTCCCTTTGTGATCTATAAAATAAGGTTGGCGGTTTTTATGATAAATATTCTGAGGAAAAACTTCTTGTTCGGCATAAGCTTTTAATTCAAGCAGTAATTCTGCTCGTTTTTCTTGAACAGCCATCGTCTTCTCGGCAGGAACTAAGGTAGATAAATGACGAATAACGGTCTCCAAATGAAAACGAATTCGCTTGGTATCGTTGATAAAATGAATTTTTTGTGCAGGTGCTGCACCTTCAAAATGCTTCCATTCTTTGTTTACTTCAAACAAATGTTGGTAGGCATCTACGTTTTCTGAATGTGTTTGCGCTCTTAGCATTGGAGCAAAAAGAAGCATAAACAAACATCCAAAAACATTGAATAAGGAGGTATTCATATTTTTGAGTATTAAAAAGTTATTAATTCGAATCAAGGACTAAAATAGCAATAAATCGTACATTTAAAACAGGGCTGTCTCATTTTACAAGCCTACATTTTTAAATGTTGAATGCTAAATGTTGAATTTTTAATGTTTTTAATGCTAAAAAGCATTCAGCATTAAAAATTCAACATTAAACATTCTTGTGAAGCCTTGATTCGCCTTTTTTTTTATTAAAGACCTAACTTTAGCTCTTGATTCGCATTATTAAATAAATTACATTTACAAATATACACTATTCCCCTCCCATAGTCAATACTAGTATTATTCGTTTGTTCGATGGATTTTCACTAAGTTTGAAATTCATAAATGCTACTCCCTATGCTAAAATTCATACGACAACGAATTGCCAGTTTTAAATGGGCATTGAAAGGTTTAAAGGACTTGTTTACGCATCATCCAAATGCGCAAATACATCTATTGGCAACTCTTATGGTTGTTCCATTGGCTATTTTCTTACAAGTTTCTTTGGTAGAATGGTGCTTATTAATACTCTGTATTGTATTGGTCATGGCAATGGAAGCCATGAATTCTGCTTTGGAGTATTTAGCCGACAAGGTCTCTCCGGAACACGATGAATTGATTGGAAAATCCAAAGATATTGCCGCAGGAGCTGTTTTGTTGTGTGCGATTGGTGCCGCCTTGGTGGGACTGCTTATTTTGGGTCCTAAATTATATGCGTTACTCTAAGTCCTTTATTTCTTAGGCATGATTTGCTCTAAACTCGCCCACAGTCGTTTTGCGGTCAAATCCCACGAAAATTGTTGGCGTTGAATCCTACCTTTTTCTACTAAACTTTGGCGCAAATTAGGCTTCTCCCACAAATCCACCATTTGGGCGCAAATACTATTCACAGAGTTTGGATCCGCTAACAAACCTGCCGCTCCAACCACCTCTGGCATAGAAGAACAATTGGACGTAATACTAGGCACGTCACAATACATGGCTTCTAAAATCGGAATTCCAAAGCCTTCAAACAAAGAAACATAGGTTAAAGCAAAAGCAGACGCTACGATTTTAGGTAATAATTCATTGGGGACATAATCTAAAAATACAATGTCTTCTTTGCTAGTTAAGCTTACTAATAATTCCCCAACAGGACCGCCTTGCCACATAATACGCCCTGCAAAAAGTAATTTTACAGGAGATTTAGTTTGTTTTTTGAATGCCTCAAACGCACGTAATAAATTGGGGACATTCTTACGTGGATGAATCGAACCTACGTATAAAAAGTAAGGCTGCCCATCACTATATGCTGTTCTTATCTCGGCTTGTGCTGCTTCTGCTAATGGCTGATAATTATGATGACTTCCATTATAAACCACATCAATTTTAGCAGCATCTACCTCAAAGGCACGCACCATGTCTTGCTTAGAATATTCCGAAACCGTAGCAATTCGAGTCGCTGCATGCACAAATTTAGGCACATAATAATTGTAGTATTTCATGGCGGTATAATACACGTGCTTTTCAAAATGTTTCCAAGCAATATCGTGCAAAACCATCAAAGTGGGCACTTTTGTACGCAAAGACAAAAACCCATCTGGAGAAACAAAAACGTCTGCTTTGTGTTTCTTCAAAATGCTAGGAATGGCCCATTCATACCAACAATAAAACAACAAAGGATGCCGAGCAGGCGGAAACGCTTGTACGCCTGTCACATGATCCGCAAAAATAAATTCTTCTGAAAATGGGCGGTCAAAAATAAAGATGAATTCATGCTCAGGGTGCCATTCTACCCAACGTTTTAAGGTTTCGTGGGTAAACCAGCCTATTCCTTCCAATTTATTAGGCATCAAGAATCTTGTATTAACCGCTATTCTCATTCTATTATTGTTATTAACTTATTTTTTACGCATAAAAATGAATTAACCTAAAAAGACCAAAATTTAGATATTAACCTGTTCTTAATGTTGAATGCTTAATTTTTAATGTTGAATATGTTATAACAGACATTTAAAATTAAGCATTCAACATTCAACATTAAAAGAGTCTTAAAAGAAGCAAAGAGCAGTTTTAATTTAATAAAAAACTCTTGCGTAACATTCTCAATAAGAGATTATAATAAATCTAAAGCAGCTTCCACCGTATCGACAGGCAAACTACAAGTATAATTAGTACAAACGACAATGCTTCTTTCTCCTGTTGTTGCGGGCACCTCCAATCCTCGAACCGCTTTGGTTGCTGCGGTTGAAATAAAGGTATTTAAAAGTGCTTTACTCAATAAATCTTGAACGGTTGAGCTGGTTTCTGTTCCCATTACAGCAACCGTTTTCAAAGGATAAACTTCTAAAAACAAAGCATTCGCCCACTGCCCAAAAGAAGAAGGATATTCGGTCACCTTATCTTTGACAGCCAAAGCCATTTTAAGGGCTTCTTCTCGATATGCTGGCGCATCAAATAAAACACCCAAGCGTTGTAAATTAGACAACATAATCGCATTTCCAGAAGGAGTAGCGCCATCATAGATGGATTTTTTATGGAGTATAATATCTTGCTGTTTGGCAGAAGTAAAATAATACAAATGCTGTTGATGATCTAAAAATTCATTGTTAACAAAATCAAGGTATTCCTTTGCCAAATCGCTATAAAAATTGTCTTGAGTAATCGTATGCGCTTCTATCAAAGCCTCTATCAAAAAGGCATAATCATCTAAAAATGCATGGTGTTTTGCCTGTCCATCTTTATAACTATGGTATAAATGCAAGCTGTCTGCACCAATTCTAAAGGCTTTAAGTGCAAAGTCCAAAGCCTTTAAAGCACGTTCTTTATACGCTTCAATTCCTAAGGCTTGATAAGCCTTGCAATAAGCGGTGACCAACATCATGTTCCAATCCAAAAGAATTTTATCATCCAATCCTGGACGAATTCGCTTGGCACGTTCTGCTAATAATTTAGTTCTACAATTCAGCAAAAAGGCATCAAAATCTGTTTCATCTTTCAAAGAATATTGTTCCATGAAAGTTACCTTATCAACAGGAATATTTAAGATATTTTTTTCTTCCCAATTTCCTTCTTCTGACACATCATAGAAGGCACAAAACAAAGCACTATCTTGACCTAAAACGGCTATAATTTCCGTTTTGTCCCAAACATAAAACTTCCCTTCTACGCCTTCTGAGTCCGCATCTAAAGCCGCATAAAACCCGCCTTCTTCCGACAACATTTCTCGTTCTACCCAAGCAAACGTTTCTTCAATGCGTTGTTTGTACAAAGGACGGGCAGTCAATTTATAGGTATCTGCCAAGAGTCCGACCAACAAAGCATTATCATACAACATCTTCTCAAAATGCGGCACCAACCAACGCTCATCTACGGTGTACCTTGAAAATCCACCTCCAAGATGATCGTAAATACCGCCTCTAGACATTTTATCCAAGGAAAGCAATAAATGTTCTAATGCTGCCTCGTCCCCTTCTGCCAAATGATAATTTCTACAAAACTGCAAAGGCATGGTTCCTGGAAATTTGGGCGCACCGCCAAAGCCACCATTTTCTTCATCAAAGTTTTGTGACAAGCTTTGAAAGGTATTTTTTATAAAGGCAGCATCAAAAGGCTGCTCGCCTTCTGGAAGTGTAATCGTATTTTCAAATTGTGTTTGCGCTTTTTTAATATATCCCACCAACTGATTCGCCTGTGCCTCTACATCTTCCCTTCTTTCTTGATAAGCTTTGGATAAATTTTGCAACACTTGTATCCAAGAAGCTCGTTGATAGGCTGGCTTAGGCGGAAAATAAGTTCCACCAAAAAACGGACGTCCATCAGGCATCAAAAAACAATTCAAAGGCCAACCACCTTGCCCGTTTTGCACCAATTGCACGGCTTCCATATAAATCGAATCGACATCTGGTCGCTCCTCTCGATCTACTTTTATATTAATAAAATGCTGGTTCATAAAAGCGGCAATCGTCTCGTTTTCAAAAGATTCTCGTTCCATCACATGGCACCAATGACAGGTGGAGTATCCAATACTCACCAAAATCGGCTTGTCTTCTGCTTTCGCTTTGTCCAACGCTTCTTGCCCCCAAGGGTGCCAATCTACAGGGTTGTGCGCATGTTGTTGCAGATAAGGACTGGTCTCGTGAATTAAGCGATTTGTCGTTTTCATGTTGCTTATAATTTAAATCTGTCTTTGGCTTTTTTGTAATAAAACTTTACTAAAACTTCTTTAAGCGTTTTTGCGTAATCTAGGAAAGATCAACACTAAATTTAAAATAACTTGCCCTAACAAAGCCATCCATAACTGTAAATCTTTCGTCCAATAAATCTGATAAACGCCCATTGCTATAGCAATGCCAATCAAATTTAAAGAAATAAAGCGTCCTATCTTAAATTTATACTTTCTTCGAAAGAAAATCAGCTTTAAGAGATTGAGCACAATTAGGTAAATGCCTACTTGAAAAAAAACTAAGGCAATGTTATCAATTGTATGCGATTCTGGACGTTTGATAAATTCCCGATACAATAGCTCTTCTTTTTGTTCTTCTGGACTTAACTCTTCTAATAATTTTTTTGAATCACCAATTGGAGAATAATACTCTAATTTGAAACTAGGTTTGTGTTTGACAATCACCATTCTATGCTCTTGACTAGGATGATTTTTCACTCCAATAAAAGATAGGAGCAAACCACCTATAAGAATCCATATGATGGGAAGAAGTTTTTTCATTTGCTTTTAGAATATCTACTTGATTATATAATAGTACCCTGCAAAATACAATTTTTTTTTGCTCTATCTGTAACCTTTCGATTCCTACGTATTATAAAAACACAAATCACACAAAAGAGAAGGCTTACTTACACGCATTATAAGATAAAAAAAAGGGCAGATACTAGGGATATAAGTCCACTTACAAACTAAATAATAAATAATTAAGTACAATTAGTTTTGGCTAGTTGTATGCTCGGATTTGGCTTAAGAGGTTGAGCTGGGTTCGAGCTTTTTATTTATTTACAGAGGTATATTTTTTTCTTATAAAATGAAAATGGTAAATTTAGTTTTCTGTGTACAGGACAAAATTTTTGTTTAATAATTCAGAATGAAGATCTATTTAATAAAATACCTAGATCGCTTCGCTTTTAGATTTTAGACCGCTTCGCTGGTAGATTTTAGACCTTATTGCGTCTCAATAGGGTCTAAAATCTAGTATCTAAAAGCGATAGCGATCTAAAATCTAATAAAATGTTAAGCAGATACTTTATTTTATTAGATAAAACAACTTTTGTCCTGTACTCAG
>CALDEP010000059.1 GCA_937942475.1 uncultured Aureispira sp. | reverse complement strand
TTAGGCATTACTATTATAGATGAGTTGCCCGTCGAATTTCAAAAAAGAGATTTTGAAATCAAAGACAATTTAGCAGCCGACGAAGCCAAAACGTATACCTACCAATTACGTCCAACCATTCGTGGAGAATATACTTTTTTTAATGTCAATGTGTTTATTCATACCATCTTAGGTTTGGTGGAACGTAGAATGAAAAACCGACTGGAGCAAAAGATATTGGTCTATCCATCCATCATGCAAATGAATCGTTTTTCCTTGATGGCAGTGGCTCGATTGTCGACCATGAGAGGCGTTAAAAAAGTCCGTCGAGTTGGAACAAGTTATGAGTTTGCACAAATCAGAAATTACGTAAAAGGAGACGATTATAGAAGCATCAACTGGAAAGCAACCAGCCGTAGAGGCGATTTGATGATCAACCAGTTTGAAGACGAACGCTCTCAGCAAATCTTCTCAGTCATTGACAAAGGACGTTCGATGCAAATGCCCTTTAACGGAATGAGTTTGTTGGATTATGCCATCAACACCAGTTTGGTCATTTCCTCTGTCTCTTTGCAGAAACACGATAAGGCAGGTTTGATGACTTTTTCTGATAAAATTGGAGCCACCATCAAAGCAGAAGAAGGTCCCAAACAATTGAATCTAATCATAGAAACCTTATACAAAGAACAGCCTAGAAATTACGAGGCCAACTACGAATTATTATACACCGCAACCAAACAGTTTATAAGAAGAAGAAGTTTGATGTTTTTGTATACGAACTTTGAAAGTTATTCGGCAATGGCACGGGTACTGCCTTTGTTGCGTCGTATCAATACCGCTCATTTATTGGTGGTCGTCTTTTTTGAGAATACCGAAATTGTAGATTATTCGCACCAAGAAGCCAACACCACAGAAGAAATTTATTACAAAACTATCGCTTCTAAATTCGTAGAAGAAAAACACCGCATCGTTCAAGAATTGCGTCAATATGGCATTCAAGCTATTTTGACTCGCCCTGAAGATTTGTCGGTGAATAGTGTGAACAAATACCTAGAGATGAAATCTCGTGGGATGATTTAACTTTTATTAAAAAAGTCTTTATGGCAAAAAAGCAGAAAATAGCTGCCAACATCCAAACCCAAATGGGGGAAGATTGGAAAATAGAAATCAGCGAAAAAGGATTCAACGAAGGTAAAGGAGGAAACATGCCTGCCTTAGGTTATCCTTGTGCGGTTTGTGAAAGCAAACAGACAAAAATACGCTTTGCAGAAAGCTCAGACGAAGAAGAAAGCAACTTACTTTGGATGGAATTGCAATGCAAAGATTGCCAAAACTATACGCTTTATACCAGAAAATAAATACACACACTAACGACCTAGCGTCAAAATTAATCAAATATGCGAGCAGTAATTCTTACCAAATTTGGAACCTCAGACAAAGCGTTTGAAATTCAAGAACGTCCAATACCGACCCCAAAAGATTATGAAATCTGCGTTAAATCCGAAGCCTTTGGGTTAAACTTTGCGGATGTAATGGCACGTCAAGGCTTGTATCAAGATTGTCCGCCTTTGCCTGCAATATTGGGTTATGAAGTAGTGGGAACGGTACATGCTGTCGGCAAAGATGTGACCGATTTTGAAGTAGGGCAACGAGTGGTTTCTTTGACTCGTTTTGGAGGCTATGCAGAATATGCTGTTGCGGATGCTCGTGCTGCTGCGGTTATTCCAGAAGACATGGATTATTGCGTTGCAACTGCCTTGGCGACACAATATGCAACGGCTTATTATTGTTCGGCTTATACGACTCAATTGCACGAAGGAGAGCACGTTTTGATTCAAGCAGCGGCTGGTGGGGTAGGAACCGCCTTGGTTCAAATGGCTAAGAATAAAGGCTGTATTGTTTATGGAACAGCAGGTTCTGAGAAGAAATTAGACTACTTGCGTACGCTTGGCGTCGATCATCCTATTAATTATAATACCACAGATTTTGCGGCTTATATTGAAAAAACATCGGGCAAAAATGCCATAGATGTGGCTTTTGATAGTTTGGGCGGAAGTGCGGTAAAGAAAGCTCGTAAATTATTAGCAATAGGAACAGGAAGAATTATCTGTTATGGCGCAGCAAGTCGTTCAGGTAAAGCCAAGGGCATTTTTGGTGATTTAAAACTAGTTTTTGGTTTTGGATTCTTAGCTTCTGTAGAATTATTATTAAAATCTCAAGGCGTAACGGGCGTAAATATGCTGCGTGTTGCGGATAATAGACCAGATGCGCTGAAAGTATGTATCCAAAATGTCGTAAAAATGGTCAGTGAGGGAACCTTGAATCCGACGATAGGAGGAAAATTTGCGGTAGAAGATATTGCAAAGGCGCATGACTTCTTAGGGCAGCGTAAATCTATTGGAAAAGTTGCTGTACATTGGTAATCAGAATAAAGGGAACTAGATAGTAGACGCTATAAAAAAATTAGTAGCGTCTACTATCTAAACTCTAAAGCTCCTTGAATAAGCGATCTTGGCTTTCCATGTCTCGATAGTTAGCTTGCGCCAAACCACCTTTCAGCAAAGAATCTTGAAAAGTAGATAACTTACCTTTTAAATCTGTTGCCAAAACATGTTCAATTTTTGTTGACGTGGCATTTTCTCGAATGCAGCGGTGTACCGTTGGGTATAATAACGCCCGTACAAAACCTTTTGGAATAGGGGAGGCGTGTTGGATGGAATTATAAATAATTAAGACCTCATTATCACTCAACCACTCTCTAGAAAAATAATAAATATACTCTCTATTGGCTAGTATTGCAGGTGTTTTATAATGCACTTGAATGATCCAAGCTGACTTTTTAGGGCTCTCTTCTAAGGTTTCTAATATCGTCCCTTGTATAAACTCCTTATTCCATTTTGGTAAATAGTCTAAAGATTGATCAGCAAGAACATCCACTACTTTTTCTAAGGAGGTATTGACGACCACATCTGTCCGAAAAGCGGCACGAGGGCTGTACGCCAAGCGCCCGACTTTTACTTGTCCAATTTTAGCTTTGCCAATACTTGCCCATTGTTCACTGACTTGAAGTGTATTTAGAACCGTAGAAACTAGTTTTTCATAATTGATGGTATCCACTGAAGCAGGATATAGGAAGGTTCTCAAATTACGCCATTCTTTTAGGTAAGCGCCAAGGTGTGATTTTTTTAGGAAATGATCTTGGACATATTCACTAATATTTCCACCCAAGCGATAAACCATTAAATGTTCTACTTGGACGGTTCCAGTTGATAAAGAACGAATGCGCTGACCTGATATAAACATCGGGCAACGGACATAATTTGTTTGAACTGGAATACTAGTATCTTCTATTGGTGTGTAGGCGACCAAATGCGTATCTGCATCTACTTTTTGACTATGCAAACCATGCAAAAATTCCCTATTAGCCATCGGAAAAGGCATTTGAAAAGAAGTGCGCACCAAAGAACCTGTATCATCAATAGGAACAGACCAGGTCCGAAGATTTTCACCCAAAACAAATAGGTCATTAATGCTGTGCATGGCACCGCAAACATCTTTTAATAAATCAACGACTGTATCTAATGGAATAGGATGTTCTGTAAGGGTTTTAAAGCCAATTACATTGGAATTGAACACATTGGGCTTGGAATAAATTTTGATATCAACATGGTCAATTTCTAGTTGCCAATCAGAGGCATCCAACTCCTGTGGAATTGTTTGTAAGGTCTGTGCTGGAGTAATCATACTTGGATGAATTGAAAGGAAGAACAACGATATGGTTGCGTCTTTTTTAACAAACGGTTTAACCATTTGTTTAATAAAGAGAAACTTCTTTCATTTCTAATCAGAAAAATGGACTGAAAGCCATTTTTTATCGGGTCAAAACGATATAATCATTGATTAAGGTTCGCAAAAACTTACTTTGATCGTTTGGAATTTTAGCAATGTCTAAGCGTTCCGCTACGTGTTGAGATAGTTTTGTAACGGCTTTGCGATGTGCAGGATTGGGATAACGACGCTCTCTTTCCAATACTTTTTTGATAAAAAGCATATCTTGTTCGTTAAACTTTCTAATCTGTGGATAACTTGGGTTGTAGGTATCTAAAGTAGATATTTTTAGAATATCATTGAGTGTAAAGGTGCGTTGAGAAGTGGTACGAATAACGGTTGTGCCTGAAAGTAAACCTCCCAATCGTTGACTTTTGGGAGAAGCATTGACTAATAAAGACCCAACAGAACCCAAGGACATCCATAAATCTACAAAACGGAACATCCAACGCATTACATAGTCGTGTGTCGTTGGTGCATCACCGTTTAATTTTACCACTTTTAGCCCCATTGATTTTTTACCAATGGTTTGCCCATTCATAACTATTTCAGAAAATAGGGTGTAAAATAAAAAGATTGGAAATAGTATTAAATAAATGAATACCAACATGTTGTCCCAGTTCTGAATCGCAGAACGACCTAGTATGGATAGAAAGGTAATGACACCAGCCATGACCAGTAGATCAATGAAGTAAGCCAAAAAACGATTGCTAAGCGAAGCCAACTCGTATTGAATGGTTACTTTTTGGGCGGTATTGATTTCTATTGTTTTCATTCAGAATAATGGGTTTTTTATTGTACTAAAGGAAATATACAAAAAAAATGTCGTTAAAAGCAAATAAAAATTGCGGATTCTATTGAAAAAAAATAGAATCTTATATATATTGTAGGATAGGTCTATTCTAATTTTTCTATAGTTTGTTGCTTCTCAAAATAGATAAATTACAAGAGTGAATACATAAGCAACAATAGAATAGATAAAAGAAATCCCAAAAGCTGTTATTTTATTTATTATAACTGAAATTAACAAGGCTTTAATGAATTTTCTTAGCATCAAATTTGTTCAAGAAAAGAAGAAGGAAACTAACCAGGCTTTTTTTAGCCCAAAATAGCTTTTTGTAAAAGGCTTAATAACCCAATCTCAAATGCGTGAAACTCATTTTATAAAGCAGAATAAAGACAAGTGGGCAAAATTTGAACGAAACTTAGGGAAAGGCGATGCCAATCCTGATGAGTTGAGTAATTTGTTTATAGAAATTACCGATGATTTGTCTTATTCTCGAACTTTTTATCCCAATCGTTCTGTTCGAGTTTACTTAAATAATATTGCCCAAAAAGTTTTTTATAGTGTCTATAAAAATAGAAAAGGGCGTTTGTTTAAATTCTTAGATTTTTGGAAAGAAACGGTTCCTCAAATTATTTATGAGTCTCGAAATTCCTTTCGTTTAGCTTTACTACTTTTTTTAGGGGCCGCTTTCATTGGCGTTTTTTCCTCTTATATGGATGTTGATTTTCCAAGAGTCATCTTGGGAGATGAGTACATTGATATGACAATGGAGAACATTGCCAACGGAAAACCAATGGCGGTATATGAAGACCCCGAAGCACGACAAATGTTCTTTCGGATTGCTCAAAATAACCTAATGGTCGCAACGCTCTGTTTTATTGTGGGCTTGTTTTTTGGAGTAGGAACCATCTTTGTTATCGTGCAGAATGGGATTATGTTGGGCGCATTTCAGTACCTTTTCATTCGAGAGGGCATTTATATGCAGTCCTTTTTTACGATTTGGATGCATGGAGCCATAGAGATTTCTTGTATTATAATAGCAGGTGCCGCAGGTTTGACACTAGGCAGTGGTTTGGTGTTTCCCAAGACACTGAGCCGAATGCAAAGTTTGCAATTATCAGCAAGGAGAGGGCTTATGATTATGTTAACCATCTTGCCACTCATCGTTTTGGCTGCTTTTATCGAAGGTTTTGTGACTCGATATACAGGTGCTTCTTACATCATTCGAGGCATTGTCATCTTTGGTTCTTTTGCTTTTATAATTAGCTATTATGTCGTTTATCCTTGGTTAAAAGCAAAAAAAGGCTTCACTTCATTTATTGGAGAGGTTAAATTACCGCCAGCTCAATCCACAGAAATTAAATACAATCAAATTAAAAATAGCGCACAAATTTTTAGTGACGCTTTCATTTTTTATCGCCAACTACTAAGACCTGCTGCTGTACTTTCTTTTTTATTGGCAGGCATCTATACCACTATTGTATTGTGGAATGGGGATAATTATACCTTTAATACCATTGTCGGCATAGAGCAATTTATGGAAGACCCTTGGCAATTGCTAGAATTTACCTTGACGAATGTTTCTCAGTTTTTGTTGATCGGAGAGATGACAATCGTTTGGTGGTTAAATGTGATGGCATCCACGGTAATGGCTTATGTGGTCTTATTTTGGGTACAAAAAGACGCGAATAAGAAGAAAGGCGTTTCTTATAACCTCGCTTTTTTCTTGAAAACAATTAGTGCAACCTTGATCTGTATGACTGCAGCACATCTTTGTTTGTTGGCAACAGAAGGTTGGTTGTTTTTATTGGTTGTTTTTGCAATTCCAATTCTTCTAATCGTTTTGGCAACGGTATTTAATGAGAACATCAATATACTTTCTGGAATTGGTCGAATGATGTCTGTTGTCAGCGGCAATTGGGTCGTTATGATGGGTGCTTATTTAGTTATTACGACCATGTGTTTGATCTTTTTGTTTATGGTCACAGCACCTATTGCTGGTTTTTATTTAGGAGTATTGGTAAATGCACTTCCTGTAACGGATCTAGAATTGATTCGCCAAGGGTTTTATATCTTTTTATATTCCTACATGCTTTGCTTCTTGTTTCCCTTAGTTTTTGTTGTCATGGGAATCGGATTTTTTAGTTTCAAAGAAACAAAAGAAGCAACCGACTTATTTGAGCAAATACCCAATATTGGTGTTCGAAAGATTTCCTATGGAATGGAAAAAGAAAGCTAAACCTAAACTGAAAAAAATGAAAAAATATAGCATATATATATGTTTAATCCTGTTTTTTGTACTAGGCTTTGCGACTGATTTCTATGCAAATGATGCTACAAGAGCTTATCAGAATGAAAACCTAAGGGTGAAGAAATTTGATAAAGCAGAATGGAGAGCATCGGCTAAAGGCATGAAGTTTTCTAAAAATCCTAATGCTAAAAAGAAGAAGAAAAAGCAAGCAACGGATAATACAAATGGAACAGGAACAATTGCACCTCCAGAACCAAGGGAACCTTCCACTTTTTCGTTTAAGGATTTTGCACAAACGCTTTTAATTATCATAGCAGTAATTATTTTGGCTTTTGTGATCTTTAAAGTTGTGGCAGGAGATGCCATATTGGTTAATAAAGAAGTAAAACGCAGAAAACCAGTTACGTTAGAAGAAATCGAGACTAATTTGCAAGAAGCAGATGTAGAAGGGTTTTTGAAACAGGCTTTGTTGGATAAAGATTATCGTTTGGCAATTCGACTTTACTATTTGGCTATTATCAAGGAATTATCAGCAAAAGGAGTCATAGAGTGGAAAAAGGACAAAACAAATGGACACTATATGAGAGAGTTGCGGAATAAGAAACATCCTAAATTAAAGGACTTTAGAGCGGTTACTCGTATTTTTGAGTACGTTTGGTATAGTAATATGGCTTTTGATGGCGGTCAATTTGAAGAAGTACGAATCAACTTCAAAGACTTGTTAGCCTCTATAAAATAATTACCCAAACCCTATACATTTAACATCAAGTAGCCTTATAATATGAAGAAATTTGCTCCATTGTTAATCGGCGGTCTTATACTAGTTGGACTAATTGCATATTTTGCAAGTAGCCAACCAGGATTTCATGGTTGGAACCACACTTATGAGGTCGAAGGTGAGGACCCATATGATATGAAAGTATTGTATGGCTTACTTGAAAACCAATTTGAACTAGAAAAATTTGATGAACGAGTAGAAAAGGAACTGTCTGACAAGCCAGAAACGGCTAAAGGAACTAGTTATTTATATGTTGGTAAAGAAGCAAAATATACAGAAGATGAAGCTTGGCATTTGAAAGAGTATGTCAAAGCAGGAGGCGTTGCCTTTATTATCACAGAAAATATTAATGATAGTTTAGCAGAAATACTACTTTATGGAGAGGACTGTAGCGGCTTAGAGAATTGGAGAGGACGAAATAAAGCGGTTGCCAAAGAGAAAGTGTATGCAAGTTTTAAGCATCCTTTAATTAACGATCATTATTATGAGTTTGAGTATTTATACGAAAACTATGCAAGGGCACATTATTGGCGTTTTATTCCTCCCAATGCCTTTTGTGATAGCGATGAAACACAGCCTGAATATAGAGATTATCCCTTGGCTGCTTTAGGAACTTTTGTAGATAAGGAAGAGAAAGAGTATGTGAATTTTGTTCGAATGGAAGTTGGAGATGGCTATTTTTATTTTCATACCAATCCTGTCATGTTTTCTAATTTATATCTGATTGATACCGCAGGAGTTGAATACGCCAACAATGTTTTTGCACACATCCAAACCGATCAATTGTATTGGGATAGAGAAAGCGCTTCACGACCACCCAAAGAAGGTGAAAAACGAGAGGACAAGCAACAGATTGCTGCAAAATCTCCTTTAGAATACATCTTCTCACAACCTGCCTTGAGGTGGAGTTGGTACCTGTTTATGAGTTTGGGACTTATTTATGTTATCTTTGGGGCGAAGCGCAGACAACGTAAAATTCCAATTTTGGAAACGAATAGAAATACCTCTTTGGAATTTGTAGAAACGATTGGTCGCTTGTATTTCCAACAACAAGATCACAAAGGCATTATCAAAAAACAAATGCACTTATTTTTGGCACATTTACGTCAACGATATAATTTGGTGATAAGAGATTTGGACGACAAATTGATTCATAGAGTTGCTGTTCGATCTAAGGTGGATAAGGAGATTATTAACGATATATTTGTAGAGTATTTTAGACTTAGAAAAACCATCGAAAAACCTTATTCTAAAGTCAATGTAGAAACACTAAACAACTTTTATTTGCTGATCGATAAGTTTCATCAAGAGGTTAATAAAATGGAGTTTATAGATAAGCATTAGTTCGGTAGAAAACCTAATAATAAAGTAACTTAAAGTAGGTTTAGAACTTATAAAGAAAAAAACTAGAGAACACAATAAAAATTAAAACAAAACATGAACGAGGATTATTCTTGGGGCGCAGAAGAAGTGTCCGTTGTTAAGATACAAGAGACGGTAGATAAAGTAAGAGAAGAAGTACAGAAAATAATTATTGGTCAAGACAATTTGATTGAATTGATCATGGTTTCTATCTTCGCAGGTGGGCACGTTCTCTTAGAAGGCGTTCCTGGAGTTGCCAAAACCCTAGCTTCTAAACTGCTGGCACAAACACTGAACGTAGATTTTTCTCGTATTCAATTTACACCAGATTTAATGCCTTCGGATGTAACTGGAACGACTGTTTACAATATGAAAACAGCAGAGTTTATGTTCAATAAAGGACCTGTGTTTTCCAACATGGTATTAATTGATGAAATTAACCGTGCTCCTGCCAAAACGCAAGCTTCTTTGTTTGAGGTAATGGAAGAAAAACAAGTTACAGTAGATGGAACCACCTACAAAATGGCTTTTCCATTTATGGTAATTGCCACCCAGAACCCCATTGAGCAAGAAGGAACGTATAAGTTACCAGAAGCGCAGTTAGACCGTTTTCTATTCCGTATTCAATTGACTTATCCTCAATTGAGCGAAGAGCAACTTATTTTGCGTCGTTTCCGTGATGATTTTTCGAAGCGTCAAATTTCTGAGGTACGTGCGGTATTGAACGCAAAAGAAATCAAAGAATGTCAAGAAATCGTGGAGAAAATCCATATCAAAGACGAACTATTGGATTACATTGCGGCATTAATACATAATACACGTAATAATGGCGATTTATTCTTAGGAGCTTCTCCTCGTGCTTCTTTGGCGATTATGCAAACATCCAAAGCCGTAGCAGCCATCAACGGACGTGATTTTGTAACTCCAGATGATATTCAATACGTAGCTTATCCTGTATTAAACCATAGAATCATCTTAACACCAGAACGTGAAATGGAAGGAATGGATGTACAAGATGTTATTAAGGATATTATTGCAAAGGTAGAGGTGCCACGTTAATAAAAACAGGTTCTTTTGCAAATCGTGTGGGGTTTAAAACATAGGTTATCTTTTAACAGTTATGAATTGGGATATAAGTTTTAAGTAGAAAGTCGTAAGTTGTTTATTATCAAAATAAAACATACGACTTTCTACTTAAAACTTACGACCTATACTGTCTAATAGAAAAGTGGTTTAACTTATTACCACACGAGTTGTCAAAGAACGATAAAACAAAAACCATGTTTAAATTTCTAAAGAAGAAAGACAAACCACCTGTAGAAAAGCCAGCCCCTTTAGTAGAAGGGCAGGATTATTATATAGAAAATGGGTTTTATGTCTTCACAGCATTACACCACCAAAAGCGAGGCTATTGTTGTGGAAATGGCTGTAGACACTGTCCTTATCCTAAAGAAATAAAAAAGCTTTGACCTTCAGGTCAAAGCTTTTTTTTATGAAATGCAGGGCTGAAATTTTGTCTATTTGGAAACTAAGCTTCATCCATAATAGCAACCACCCGAGCAGGTGCAGCCGAAGCACCTTTTATTTTGAGTGGGAATACCGCCACCTTAAATCCAGTAGTAGGCAAAGCTTTTAGGTTTGTTAATTGTTCCATGTGCAAATATTCATGATCCAAACCAACCAAATGCCCTTCCCAGAAGAGTTCTTTATTAGCCGTTTTTTTCGCTTCTTTTACCAAGTGCTTTAAGGGCAAATCCCAGCCCCACTGATCAATTCCCATCACTTTGATGCCTTGTTTGATGAGCCAAAGCGTCGCCTCCTTACTCATCCCCGTTCCTAATTCTGGAACATCTTTGCCCTTTAGTTGATCTCTATCCGTACGAATTAAGACGATATTCCCTGCTTTAAGGCTTGTATTGGTTTGTGCTAAGGCTTTCTTTAAATCCTCTACAGTAATGGCATCAAAATCCTCTTTGTGACTCATATCAATCACAACACCATCTCCATACAGCCAATCAAGTGGAACTTCATCAATTGTTTTGGCTTTTTTACCTTCTACAACTGGACCATAATGCCAAGGCGCATCAATATGTGTGCTTGAATGAACACCCATTTTGATGATTTTATCGTCTGCCCAACCTTGAAATCTAGCAGGAATTAATTTTTTTGGAAGTCTTAGAAAGTAACGAATCAAACGAATACTTTTAGCATGAGGAACATGCTTAATTTTGATACGCATGAACCAAGGATCTTCTTTTCTGTATTGAATGGTTTTGGAAAGGTCTATAATTTTTGTCATAATATTAGTGTGTCTCTTTTACTTAGAAAGATGGTTGTGCCAAGGAGTAAGACCTTGTAGTTTTATTTGTGTGGATTGTTAAATGTAATAAAAAAGCCCCTTTTTTCCAATTTTGAAAACGGTCGTGTAAAGAAAATCGAAGCTATAAAACAATAACTAGATTTTATTATTTAAAATCACATGTTTTTTATGTCTATATTATAGAGCACTGTGAGTAAAAGTGATCAAGGTATCCCTACTTATTTGCTCTTCTAATTTAAGAGAAGCCTTGGAAGAAGGCTTAATCTTTTTATTAGTAGTGACACAAGCCCCCATAACTAAAATGGATACAAGGCTTAATTTTTTTTGTAATAATGGTTAATAATCTGTGCAAAAAAACAATTAGGTAAATCGTGTTTTTTATTAAAAAAACTAAAAAATTGCATGGACTATTCCACATCAGGAATGGATGTGGGAGCAATCCAATAAGAAAGAAATTAGGGGAGTAAATCAAACAATAAACTGCAAAAATTAGATGGAAGTATATTAGAGAACAAACTTGAATAAGTTTAAGTATTTGAGTGTCAGAACGAATTTTTCAATTAAGATTAACGATAAAACATAATTTTTTTCAAGAAAAATCATATTTATTTTCTTTTTCTGAAAAATAATCGTACTTTTGCAATCGCTTAAATAAACCCCTTTTTTGGGGGGAATTCGGAAAAAGTAGTAATTATTTGATAAATGCCTACAGTAAATCAATTAGTAAGAAAAGGACGTAAAGTTATCAAGCTAGCTTCAAAAGCAAGAGCTTTAGATTCTTGTCCACAGAAACGTGGAGTATGTACTCGTGTATATACTACTACGCCAAAGAAACCAAACTCAGCGTTACGTAAAGTAGCAAAGGTGCGTTTAACAAACGGAATTGAGATCATTGCATATATTCCTGGTGAAGGTCACAACTTGCAAGAACATTCAATCGTACTAGTACGTGGTGGTCGTATCAAGGATTTACCTGGTGTACGTTACACAGTTGTACGTGGTGCTCTGGATACTGCTGGTGTAGCAGACAGAAGACAATCTCGTTCACGTTATGGTGCTAAGCGTCCAAAGGCTGCTAAGAAATAGTAAAGAGTTTCAAATAAGAATTAAGATAAAAGATCATACGTTGACTAAGTTCTGAATAAGTCGGAACTGAAGATTGAGTGAAAAATGTTTGAATAAAACATTAGCTCAAACAACAGCTAAAAAGATTTAACAAGAAGATGAGAAAGAGAAAACCAAAAGTGCGCCAAGTCGCACCAGATCCTCGTTATGCTGACAAGCAAGTAACACGTTTTGTGAACATGCTAATGTTAGACGGTAAAAAAAGTACCGCATTTAGAGCATTTTACGATGCAATGGATATTTTGGAAGAAAAAACGGAGGAGTCTCCTCACGAAATTTTCCAAAAAGCAATTAAGAATGTAATGCCAGCTCTTGAAGTACGCTCTCGTCGTATTGGTGGTGCTACCTTCCAAATTCCTACCGAAATTCGTCCAGAACGCCGCCTCTCAGTGGCTATGAAATGGACCATCAAGTATACTCGACTACGCAGCGGTAAAGGAATCGCGTCTAAATTAGCAGCTGAATTATTAGCAGCTTCTAAAGGTGAAGGTTCTGCTGTGAAGAAAAAAGAAGATACTCACAAAATGGCTGAATCGAACAGAGCATTTGCTCATTTCGGTCGTAAGAGAACTAAGTCTAAATAAGTTTTTATTTAGCAAAGACATATCCTAGATATAATTTAATCAATTTTTATATAAATTTTTAAGCCACTATTATAAAGTCATGGCAAAAGTAGATTTAACGTATACGCGAAATATTGGTATTGCTGCACATATTGATGCAGGAAAAACCACTACTACAGAACGTGTTCTGTATTATACAGGTATTAGTCACAAAATTGGTGAAGTACATGATGGTGCTGCTACAATGGACTGGATGGAGCAAGAACAAGAGCGTGGTATCACGATTACATCTGCAGCAACTAAGACCGAATGGCCTTGGAAAGACAAAACTTATGCAGTAAACATTATTGATACACCTGGTCACGTTGATTTTACGGTTGAAGTAAACCGTTCTTTACGTGTATTAGATGGATTAGTATTCTTGTTTTGTGCATCTGGTGGAGTAGAGCCTCAATCTGAAACAAACTGGCGTTTGGCGGATGGTTATAAAGTACCTCGTATTGCATTTGTAAACAAAATGGATCGTCAGGGAGCTGACTTTTTCAGTGTTTGTCAACAAATGAGAGATATGTTGGGTGCTAATGCAATTCCATTGCAAGTGCCAATCGGAGCTGAAGATGATTTCAAAGGAGTTGTTGACTTGATTACAGGTAACGCAATCGTTTGGAATGAAGATGACATGGGAATGACTTTTGAAGTTGTTGATATGCCTGCTGATTTGGTAGATATTGCCGCTGAAGCTCGTGAACAATTATTAGAAGCTGTTGCTGAGTATGATGAATCATTAATGGAGAAATACTTTGAAGACCCTGCGTCTATTTCTCACGATGAAATTCGTGCTGCTGTACGTGCTGCTGTATGTGACATGAGTATTATTCCTGTTATGTGTGGTTCTGCATTTAAAAATAAAGGAGTTCAAGCTGTATTGGATGCTGTATGTGCATTCTTGCCTTCTCCATTGGACGTTGACGCTGTAGTAGGAACAAATCCTGATACAGAAGAAGAAGAATCTCGTCCTGCTGATTTTGAAGCACCATTTGCTGCTTTAGCATTTAAGATTGCAACTGACCCATATGTAGGTCGTTTGTGTTTCTTCCGTTGCTACTCTGGGAAATTGGATGCTGGTTCTTACGTGTTGAATACTCGTTCGAACAAAAAAGAGCGTATCTCTCGTATTTACCAAATGCATGCTAACGAGCAAAAACCTATCGCAACAGTATATGCAGGTGATATTGCAGCTGGTGTTGGTTTCAAAGATATCAAAACTGGAGATACTTTAACAGACTTAGATCACCCAATTGTATTGGAAAGCATGGATTTCCCTGCACCAGTAATCTCTATCGCTATTGAGCCTAAAACTCAAAAAGATGTAGATAAATTAGGTATGTCTTTGGCTAAATTGTCAGAAGAAGATCCAACGTTTACAGCTAAATTTGACGAAGATACTGCTCAAACAATTATCTCAGGAATGGGAGAGTTGCATTTAGAGATTATCGTTGATCGTCTAAAGCGTGAATTTAAAGTTGAGGTGAACGAAGGTGCTCCTCAAGTAAATTATAAAGAGGCTTTAACTAAGTCTGTTACTCACCGTGAGCGTTTGAAAAAACAATCTGGTGGATCAGGTTTGTTTGC
>CALDEP010000058.1 GCA_937942475.1 uncultured Aureispira sp. | reverse complement strand
AACAAGATACACTGCCTCCAAAATCAACTTGGATTGAACCTAGAATGCGCAATGGATTTATCGCTCATTTGTACAAGGAAGTAGTTAAGGATTAGAAACATCTTTTTGTTTTTTGATAATAAATTAGGTAAATATGCGTTTAAGCATGTTTGATTTTACTATAAATCCAGCATTTATTATAAAACGTACCTAACTCATGATCGCTTTCAAAAAAAGCTCTAAAAAAATAGGTTCAGTAACAAGTTTTGTGGTCATAAAAAAAAGAAGCACCTTTATCCGACTGTATAAGTTGTAAGTTTTAAGTAGAAAGTCGTCTATTTTATTTTGATAATAAACGACTTACGACTTTCTACTTAAAACTTATATCTAGATTCATAGTATTAAAAAGGATTCTAAATATTGAGTTCCCACAAAACTTCCAATTGAGCCAAAAAATATAAACACAAGCATGAAATTCGGAACAAAAGTTATCCATGCAGGCATCGAACCTGATCCATCGACAGGAGCCATTATGACGCCTATTTTTCAGACCTCTACTTATGCGCAAGAATCGCTTGGCAAACACAAGGGCTTTGAATATGCTCGTAGTCAAAATCCTACTCGTGCAGCTTTGGAAGCCAACTTAGCCGCCTTAGAAAACGGAGCTAGAGCGCTTTGTTTTGGTAGTGGCTTAGCCGCAATCAATGCCTTGTTACAAACCTTGAATCCTGGTGATGAAATTATTTCTACCAATGATCTGTATGGGGGCACCTATCGTTTGTTCACTAAAATTTTTGGTCGTTTGGGTATCAAAACGCATTTTATTGGAATGGACGAGCCTAGTGCCATTGAACAGCACATTAATAAAAATACAAAACTAATTTGGATTGAAACGCCAACCAATCCTATGTTAAATATCATTGATATTGAAGCGGTTTGCACGATTGCTAAAAAACATGGCATTCGCACTTGTGTAGACAATACCTTTGCTTCCCCTTATTTGCAAACGCCAATTGACTTAGGGGCTGATGTCGTCATGCATTCTGCTACCAAATATATTGGGGGACATTCAGATGTCGTTCATGGTGCTTTGATTTGTAAAGACGAAGCCTTTGCAAAGGAATTAGCCTTCATACAAAATGCAGCAGGTGCCGTTCCTGGTCCTCAAGATTGTTTCTTAATATTAAGAGGCATCAAGACCTTGCATTTACGGGTTCAGCGGGCTTGTGATAATGCTCGTGAAATTGCTAATTTTCTAAAAGGGCAGCCAAAAGTTAAGGCGGTTTATTATCCAGGTTTGGAAACACACAAAGGGCATGAAATTGCAAAGCGTCAAATGCGTGATTTTGGAGGCATGATTTCCTTTAGCCTAAAAGAGGACACGACTGCCGCAGCGACAAAGCTTTTGGAAAACACCCATTACTTTACCTTAGCCGAATCCTTAGGGGGCGTAGAGTCCTTGATTGGACATCCTGCTACCATGACGCATGCTTCTATTCCTCGGGAGGAGCGCCTAGCCGTTGGGATAACAGATTCCTTGATTCGTATGAGTGTGGGCATCGAAGATGTTGAAGATTTAATTTTAGATTTAAAACACGCTCTAGATCAATAGTTAAAAAAAAACTCGTTCTTTGACAAATCGTGTGGTAATAATTTAAACCACTTTTCTATTAGACAGTATAAGTCGTATGTTTTAAGTAGAAAGTCGTCTATTTTCTTTTGATAATAAACGACATACGACTTTCTACTTAAAACTTACATCCCAATTCATAGCTGTCAAAAGATAGCCTAAATTTTAAACTCCACACGATTTGCAAAAGAACCAAAAAACTTAACATACAGCAAGCCTTAATCCTTGTTTTAATACCATCACCTATGAATGCTTTTTTTGCCCCAGATTATCAAGAAGAACTAGACATTGCTATTCAAGAATTAGAATCCAAAAGCAGCGTGGAACTCGTCACGGTTATTTATCAAGAATGTGATAATTATCGAGATATTGAATTGTGGGGTGGTATTTTCTTGGCTTTTATGGCTTTAGTTGTCAAATTTATGGTGCCTGCCGTGATCCATATCTACGCTATTCTGTTTGGTACGTTATTGTTTTTTTCTTTGGGAATTGGTCTTGTAAAAAGAATGCCAAACCTCAAATATACCTTACTCAATAAGAAACGAATGCGCCGACAAGCGGAAATTATGGCTAGAGCCATTTTTCAGAAAGCACACATTCATAGAACGTCTCAACATACAGGCGTACTTTTATTTATCTCTACGTTTGAGCGTCAAGCGGTTCTATTGTGGGACATTGGCGTTGATATAGAATTGACGATTGACGAGTTGGACAAATTACAATTTCAGTTTAGTGAAATTTTCAATACGCCCGATCCACCACAGGCTTTGTTGGCAAAAATCAGAGCGAGTATTCCTGTCTTTGAAAGTCATTTACCCGTTCAGCCAAACGACATCAACGAGTTGCCCAACCACTTACAGGTAGAACTTTAACGATCCTTCGTTGACCACTTCTCTCGCAGTAAATCGTATTCAATGGGGAGTCATTTTTTTTATTATAAAAACGAACCTCCACGAAGTATCCCTTTAAATCAAAATTCCATGCGCCTTCCAAAATTAATTTACTCTAAATATTTTATTGCTTTCGTTTTACTGGTATTTATCAGCGTGGCTATCTTATTTCCGGAAGTGGCGCAGGCTCGTCCTGGTGGCGGACATTCCTACAGTGGCGGCTCCTCTGGAGGAGGCAATGGCGGAAGTGGTGGTGGCATCATTTTATTCGAAATGCTCTTTCGAATTTTCTTTTTCCTCCCTCCTTTTTTACAAATTACCTTGATTCTTGGAATCATCGTTGCCGTGATTTGGTACCACCTCAAACATCAGGGGGGGGACGATCAAGTAGACAATTATGTTCAAAGTTCGGGCATGGATGCCTATCGTTTCCAACAAAACGAAATGGCCAACCAAGCCAAGCAACAAAAAATTGATGCTTTAATTTTGAAAGATGCTGACTTTTCGGAAATACTATTCTTAGATTTTACGCATTCTCTTTATCATAAGTTTTATACGAGTATTAATACACCTAGTATTCGTGCTATTATGCCCTTTTTATCAGACGATATTAAATTATTTATGCGCTCGGACATGGCTAAAACCAGTCCTAGAACAGAAGTAGTCGTGGCAAATATGCAGGTTTCTGATATTATCACTACTAGTGAACAAATAAAAATTATCGTTGACTTTCAATCCAACTATTCCACCTTTCAAAATGACAAAAACTATCGTCATATCTTAAAAGAGCGTTGGGTTTTGGTTCGAAATATAGAAACCTCTTCTGCAAGTCCCGAAAGCTTACGTGACTTGGCTTGTCCAAATTGTGGGGCGCCCAATGACTTTAATGATGCAGGCGTTTGTGGTAATTGTAATACCTTAATAGAAGCAGGAGAAATGAACTGGATGTTGGATAAAATTGTCATTCAAGAACATCAACATTACAGAGCAGATACGCTTGGAACTTATGCCCCAGAAGTGGGCAACAATGCTTCCACGATTATTGATCCTTATTTGAAAGAAAAAGGGGCTCAATTTATTGCCCTTCATAATTTAGAAGATCCTGCTGCTTATTGGGGCATCTTCATGGAAGATATCGTTGAAACGACCTTCCTAACGATGTACAAAGCTTGGTCAGATCGAGACGATTGGAAATCGGTGCGTCACTTATTGAGTGATCGACTCTTTGAAGCTAATGCGTTCTGGATCAATCTATATCAAGAGAAAAACTACTTTAATCGCCTAGAAAATATTACGCTAGAGCATATTGAGCCTGCTCGTATTACGATTGATAATAATTATGAATCCATTACCGTTCGTGTCTTTGCTTCTGCGATTGATTATACAGAAGATAATAATGGTCGTTTAATTGGTGGGAACAAACGAAAGCCTAGACCTTTTACAGAATATTGGACTTTCATTCGAAAAATTGGCGTTGAAAAACCAGAAAGTGAATTCGATACCTCCCAATGTCCAAACTGTGGGGCACCTGCCGACAAAATGAGTGATACGTCTGTGTGTGGTTACTGTGGTACGAAAACGAATCTAGGTGATTTTTCTTGGGTCTTGAGTAATATTGCACAGGACGAGGCTTATCAGGGATAGAAATAGAGGTGTATTAATATCAAACGGAATGAAGAAGGATAAAAAAATATGGTGGATTCTATTGGGTGCAATACTTTTTGTGTTTCGATTGTTTATGGGCTTATCAAAGTTCTCTTCACACGATGAACTTCAAATATACCTCATTGGACTGAAAAGTTTTACAACAGACACTTATCCATATTATGGACCTGATGTGATCTACACCCAATCTCAAATCCCTGGCGCCTTGCAAGGCTTGCTTATTTCCTATCCATTCAAATGGCTTGGGATTCCTGAAGCTCCTTTTATATTCCTTAATATCATCACCTTTTTGGTATTGATTTTTTTTGCTTGGTATCTTTCTAAAAGAATCCCCAATGTACCTAAATGGTTTATGTTCATTTGGTTATTAACCTCACCTTGGACCTTAAATTATACCACACACATAGAAAATCCTTCCTATGTTATTGTAGGTTCTATTTTATTTTTCATTTCCATATTTGAATTAGGCAGATTCTATAAGTCCAAATTGATTCATGATCACCTTTCCTTTTTATTCATTGGTTTTTCTATCTTCTGGATCATGCAATTGCATTTATCTTGGCCGCTTATGTTGCCTTATGTTGCATGGGTTTTCTGGGTCAATAGAAACAATATAAAATTGCTTGCAAAGGGTTTAGGTTTCTTAATTCTTGGGGCTGCGATTAGTCTAAGTACCTTAATTCCAACCTTATTAAAAGGCTTTGGTTCTGGCGGAGTAGAAAAGAATGTCATTTTTAATTATGAACACATTCTTCAAGTACCCAATATTATTCTTCGATTTTTGATGTTTGCTAGCTTTGAAGCGTCTAGATATATTGGTTATGACACCCAAAAAAGAATTGATTTTCTGACAGAGCATATTTGGGTCATTCCAATCGTATTATTTCTCCTATTAGCTGGTTTTTTCCAAGTAGCTTATTTTATAATCTCGTTTTTCAAAAAGAATGATTTGGAGGAATGGAATAAGGTAAAATGGTTTACGCTAGGCAGTTTAGTCTTGGTCAGTTGTTCTTTTTTATTCTCTATATCAGAACCACGATCTCATACCTTTTTCATTCTATACCCTGTTGCCATTTGGTATTCATTTTATTGCTATGGCAATCTTTTTAAGCATAAGATTCGCTCCATTGTTTTGGTTTTTCTTGGTGCAGGAATATTGTTCCATCTATCCTTATTTAATAATCGCTTCAAGGATCGTTCTCTTTTTGCAAAGAGGGAATTAATTTCTAAAGCTATTGCTGAAAAGGACTATACCTTACTTGCTCTCCGAAGGGAATCTAATTTAATGCTATCCAATAGAGCATCCGTTTGGCAACAAGTTGAGCAAGGCGCTTATTATGCAGATTTTGAAGTTAAAAATGCTTATTTCAAAGCACAAAACATCGTTCAAAACACGAAATATGAGGGCAATTTTTCTTGTAAAATAGATTCTATTCAGCCCTTTAGTCTTTCTTATACAGAGAACCTTCAAGTTTTAGGGCATCCCAAAAAAGTTCTAACATCCTTTTGGGCTAAAACAAAGCAAGTAGAAGATTTTGTTTTAGTTTATGAGATCAAAGGAACAGGAGGAAATACTTGGCAATCTAAAAAAATTAGAAGCTCAAATTTTCCTACTTCAAAATGGGAATTAATACAAATAGAACTTGATTTACCCGAACATACATCGCCAGATTCAGAACTACTAATTTACTTTTGGATGAGCAATAAAAGTGGCGCTATTCTAACTATAGACAATTGGAAAGTAAGATTTGAATAGTAGCCCTTATCACGGATCCCTTCTTATGATGAAAATTAAAATAAGTGATACTGCATTGATTCAAAATTAAGGTCAAATAAATAGATAATATATTATCTATTTTAGCTATTTTTTTGTATTTTTAGATAAAATATTATCTATTATGGGAAGATACAGTGTAAAAAAATTACCCTACGATATTCTTACATCAACTGCAAAGAATGTTGCTGCTTTAAGAAAAGAATTAGGTTGGACTCAACAAGATTTAGCAAATAAATCTGGCGTATCCTATGGAAGTATTAAGCGGTTTGAACGACTTAACAAAATATCGTTTGAATCACTGCTTAAAATTGCAGAAGCTCTAAATCGGCTTGATGAATTTGAAAAACTTCTACTGCCCAAAAATGACCAGCGACTTAAAGAACTTTTCAAATAAGACCCTATGACAAAAAAGAAAGGAATGCCTCAAGCCATCAAGCAAATCAACGTCTTTTTAAAGTTTTCAGAAGATGAAATTCCTGTCGGTAAACTAATACTAGACAACAGGTTGATTTATTTCAAATACGATGACGATTTCATAAAAACTGGAATGGACATATCTCCTTTTAAGTTGACTTTCAATAATGAAATTCAAGTAGCTCCCCCTATACCTTTTGATGGAACATTTGGAGTCTTTGACGATTCACTTCCTGATGGCTGGGGTATGCTTTTATTGAATCGTGCATTAGAAAAGAAAGGGCTTTCATTAGATGATATTAGCATACTTGATCGACTTGCCTACGTAGGCGATACTGGAAAAGGCGCACTTGTTTATCGCCCTGCAATAATTGAAGACAAAAAATTTAATAAAAACATTGACCTTGACCAGTTAAAAACCTCAATGGATCAAGTGCTTAATGGTACTAGTACAAATGTCATAGAAAAACTCCTGTCTTTAGGTGGCTCTTCAGGTGGTGCACGACCTAAAGCAAATGTGGGATACAATCCTGTAACAGATGAATTGATGCACGGGTACAATACGCTTCCAGATGGTTTTGAACACTGGATAATTAAGTTTCCTAGTTCTCATGACCCACAAGACATAGCTAACATCGAATATGCCTATTATAAGATGGCACAAGCTGCACAAATAACAATGAGTGAATGTAAGTTATTAAAAAGTGCTAAAGGTTTGCATATTTTCGCTACCAAGCGCTTTGATAGAGTTGGCAACAATCGAATTCACATGCACTCTATGGCTGGTCTTACTCATGATAACTTTCGTAGGAGCAATATTGATTATGGACATATTATCGACGCTGCGTTCCGATTAGAAAAATCTGCTTCTGCACGTGAAAAAATATTACGATTAGCTGCTTTTAATATCTACAGTTATAACAGAGATGATCATTCAAAAAACTTCTCATGGTTAATGAATAAATCTGGTGAATGGACGTTTGCTCCTGCCTACGATTTAACGTACTCGTCAACTACCATTTACGAACATAGTACAAGAGTTAGTGGTGAAGGCGCAAATCCAGGTAGGAAGCAAATCATCGAATTAGCGAATGAATTTAGCATTAACAAATCAGAGAAGATAATAGATCAGGTTCAACATGCGATAGCCCAGTGGCCAGATATTGCTAAACAATGCGGAGTCCGTACCATTTCAATTGATCGAATTCAAGCTAAGTTTTTAGAATTAAAAAAAATATAGCTATAGTACAAGAGGTAAACTTTAGTTATTTCAAAAAAAGGCTCTTCTGGGTATAATATGAATGTACTATGGATAAAATAACACCTTCTAAGTTGACAAACATGAATACCTCTTCTGTATTAATCCTCCTATGTATTATTTTAATTTCCTGCAATACGCCCCAAAAACAAGTAGAAAAGGATATTTACTATCCTAATCAATCAATTCATCAAGACTCTATTCTCAGCTTAAAAGGAGTCTTAAGTATTAATTCCAAAGGAGCATTGTTATTTAAAGGACTGAACTATGCTGCCGAAGGAAGAGGCTCTGCGACTTATTTAATTCCTCAAGATACGCAGTTAAAAAAGTATGTTGAGAGCCATTATGACGCCTATTTGCATCTAAAAAATCTAAAGGAGCCCTTTTTTATCTTAATTCAAGGAAAATACTTGACAGATAATCTCCTTCATTCAGAAGACAGTACTAGTTTTTTAT
>CALDEP010000057.1 GCA_937942475.1 uncultured Aureispira sp. | reverse complement strand
ACCAAATATAAAACAAAAAATGAGCGGTTGAGTTAAGTATTTTGACTTTTAGTAAATAAACACCCGCAAAAATTGTGGCAAAAATAAACCAACAGACATAATTAAACAAAGGAATCACACTATTCTCCCAATCCCAAAAATTGTATTTGATCGCAACAGGTTCTATAAAATAATCCAAAAGAACACAAAGTAAACCTACAATGATTGCTCTTATAATAAGTGGAAGACTGGTCGGAGACCATTTCAAAACCATGTGGGCACAAGCTGCTACCACACAATACCAATTAAAGCCCAAAACAAGGGGCACACCATAGAGTTTGGGTCCCAATTCGCTGCCATATTCATAGGTTCCAAACAACAAACCTGTGTTGACACCAATCGCTTCCACGGTAAAACCTCCTATGATAATTCCGATTAATAAGTAGGCTTCTGTTCGCCAATTATGAGCAGAAAAAAAGATCAAAACAGCACATAAAAGCATGTTAAAACCTGATAAGCCTTCTACTCGATCTGGATACAAAAAGATGCCTAATCCAATTAAATGAAAAAGAATTAAGACCCAAGGCGCAAAACGCTCAAAATTACTTTGTATGGTTTTAGCTTTCATTCGCAATTAATTTATCTACGATTTTTGCCGATTGTATGGATACAGGAACGCCACCGCCAGGGTGAACGGTTCCTCCGCAGAAATACAAATCTTTGTATTTGCTAGAATGGTTGGGATGCCTTGTAATTGCCGCTGTTTTTGTGTTCTGTGAAGCACCATATAAGGCGCCCATATAAGAGCCAGTATCTTCAGCAATTTTTTCAGGATACCAGGTTTTTTCGCTCGCTATAGCTGCTTCTACAGGGCGTTTTAGTGCTTTTTCAAGTTTGGTGATAATAGCCGCACGTAATCTTGCCGTTATTTCTGGCGTAAAGACTTTGCCTGCTGGCACATTGACCATCACAAACCAGTTTTCACCTCCTTCTGGAGCATCTTCTGGATCACATTTACTTGTAATATTGATATAAACCGTAGGATCCATTATAATGTCCAAGTCTTTGAACAGCGTTCTGAACTCTTCTTTATAATCCTCACTAAAGAAAATATTATGCAAACCTAGTTCTTCGTACGACTGATTCATTCCCCAATAGAATATAAAAGCAGAAGCAGAACGTTCTTGTTTTTTATATTTTTGGTAGAGTTTTTGGTCGTCTATAATGTGTTTATAAAACTGTAGATGGTCAATAGCGGAGACTACTTTATCAAATTTTTGGACGTCGCCATTTGACTTAATTTCGTATTGACTGCCTACTCTCTTACAACTTTCTACATTTTGATTGAGCAGAAAATCAATATCCTGTTCTTGTGCCAAATCATAAAGTCCACCAACAATGCGACGCATCCCTCCTTTCGGATAAAACGTACCAATCGTTTGGTCCAAATGCGCAATCATGCTCAAGATAGAAGATGCCTCGTGTGGGTTAGAACCATTGTAGGTCGCATAGCGATTAAATAACTTAATTAGTTTTGGGTCCTTTAGATCTCTTTTATTGAGGGCGTCGAGTGATTTGAAAATACCGCCTGTAAATAAAAAAGGAATGGCTTTTTTCACCTTGTCCCAAGGCAACATGCTGACCTTGTGAATAGGATTTTCTAAGAACATCGTTCCTACTACTTCGTATTTTTCCTTGCAGTCTGCCAAATAATCGACCACTACTTTTGGATCCACACCTAGTTTTTCTTTTACCTCTTTGGTCAGTTTATCAATATCGGTATAGAAGATAAGATTTGTCCCATCTTTGAAATAATAGACACAAGAATGGTCTTGTTTTTCATAACGCATATAATCCTCTGTTTTCTTGCCGTACAAGTCATAGAGTTCAACCAATAAATGAGGAAGTGTAAACACAGAAGGTCCCGTATCCCAACGATAACCATCTTGCTTAAACTGATTCATTTTGCCACCAATGTAGCTGTTTTTTTCGTATACCGTAACTTGATAGCCACGTTTGTGTAAGCGAAGCGCTGCTGATACTCCAGCGACGCCAGCTCCTATTATTGCTATTTTCTTTTTCATTACTAATTTTATACGTTCTTTGTCAACTCTCCTCACGTAGTAAATCGTGTGGATTCTTGAAATATAGGTTACTTTATCCAGAATGAAATCAGGATATAAGTTTTAAGTAGAAAGTCGATTAGAATCCGATTAAAGTGCATTAAAAGAATGTCTAAGATAAGATTTTACATACAAATAATACTTCGAATAATTTGAAATTCGGATGCGTTGCGACATTAAATCTTCGACTGTTTTTGCCTTGATTTTTTTTAATAAATTATAATAATAAGTATAGGCCACATAAACCCCAAATCGAGAAGAACGAGGCAACATTAAAACGCCTTTGTATGCTTCCAAAAACTCTTGTTCAATTTCTTCTTCTATCTGTAATTTATTTTCAAGGCTCAAATTGCCTACATCCCCAACGTTTGGAAAATAAATACGCCCCAAAGCACCCCAATCATCTTTTAAGTCCCTCAAAAAATTAATTTTCTGGAAAGCAGAACCTAGTTTCATCGCAAAAGGTTTTAGCTTTTGGTATTCTTCCTCATCTCCATAAACAAAGATTTTCAAACACATCAAGCCAACGACTTCCGCAGAACCTAGTATATATTCTTCATACAATTCTTGGGTATATTCTATGGGTGTTAAATCCATTTCCATGCTTCGGAAAAACTTTTCAATCAAATCCCGATCAATTTTGTATTTATTGACCGTCAGTTGAAAAGAATTTAATACTGCATTTAAAGAGATGCCTCTATCAATAGCTTTGTAAGTATCTTCCTTAAATTCAGCTAATAACTCTTCTTTTTCATAACCATGAAAAGAGTCTACAATTTCATCTGCAAACCGAACCATTCCATAAATAGCATGGACATCACCTCGAATCTGCTCGTCCAAATTGGAAACACTTTTATAGAATGAAGTGCTATAAATTTTAGTGACATTCACTGAAGCAGCTCTTGATAGTTCGTCGAATAATGATTTCATTGAAAATAAGTTTAAATACTTTATGTATGGTCGTTATTAATAGAGTTATAATGCTTGGTCAGAGCGTTTTTTAGGATTTTTTCTGCATCACTAATTTTGCAGCAACTTTACCTGAAATTAATGCTGGTGGAACACCTGGTCCTGGCACGGTCAATTGACCACAAAAAACTAAATTATCCAGTTTAGAGGTTATTTTAGGTTTTAAATTTGCGGTTTGCATCAAGGTGTTTGCCAAACCATAAGCATTCCCTTTATAGGAGTTATAATCTTCTTTAAAATCATTGATACAGTAAGAACGTTTGTAAACGATATGCTCTTTAATCGACTGTCCTGTATGACGCTCCATTCGCTCTAACATAATGTCCAAATATTTTTCTCGAAGCGTTTCGTTATCTTCTACATCTGGTGCCAAAGGCATCAACAAAAATAAATTTTCGCTGCCTTCTGGAGCAACTGTTTCCTCTGTTTTTGATGTGACACAAGCGTAAAACAAAGGACTATCTGGCCAGTCTGGCTTATCGTAAATTTGCTTTCCATGCTCTACCAAATCTTCATCAAAAAATAAATTATGATGCTCTACGCCTTCCAATTTTTTATTAACCCCCAAGTAATAAATTAAAGAACTTGGCGCCATTTTTCGTTTATCCCAGTACTCTGGCGTATACCTTCTGTATTCTTTTGGAATTAAATTTTGTTCTACAAAATTATAATCTGCTCCTGCTACAATCTGATCGGCTTCTTTTGAATGTCCTTCAAAATTAATACGAGTCACTTTGCCATTCGCACATTCTAGACCCGTTACAGGACTGTTTAGATGGAAAACTGCGCCATGTTTTTCTGCAATTTTCTTTAAAGCCTGCGCCAATTCTTGCATACCTCCCTTTGGATACCAAGTACCCAATTTCAAATCTGCATAATTCATTAGTGTATACAAAGATGGAATTCTGTGGGGCATTTCACCCAAAAACAAGACTGGAAACCTTAAAATCGACCGAGCTTTATAGGATTCAAAGCGATTGCAAACATCCTTCTCTACTGACTTAAATAAGTCTAATTTAAAGAAATTTTTGAACACTTCTATATCTATCAATTCCAACAAACTCAAGCCAGGCTTTTCCAAAAACTTTTCGGTGCCTACTTTGTACTTAATTTGAGCGTCTTCTAGGAATTTTTTTAATTTCTTGCCCCCATCTTTTTCCAAGCCATCAAACACTCGATACAACTCCTCCAAACTAGCAGGCATATCTGTACTAGTTCTGTCATTCCAAAATACTCTATAAGAAGGATCTAGACGTTTCAAATCTATATAATCTGATCGTTTTTCTCCTAGATCTTCAAAAATTTTATCAATCAAATCAGGCATCCAATACCAAGAAGGTCCCATATCAAAGGTAAATCCTTCTGCTTTAAAAGTTCGGGCACGCCCTCCAACCATTTCGTTTTTTTCATGTACATGTACTTCATGTCCATTTTTAGCTAAAAAACAAGCAGAAACCAATCCTGCAAAGCCAGAACCTATTATATCAATTTGCATTTTTCTCTTTTTACTATACGAATAGAACTCTCTGACATGGGAAACAGAGGATTGTTTTTTTTGTTTAACAAAAAGGTATGTTTTCATAAAAAAAGTTAAACAAAAACTATGTTTTCATACTAAGATATAAAAATAAAAAGACAATAGCTCTTTGAAGAATCAAAGAACTATTGTCCGTCTATTAATTTAAAGATAGAAAAATATTGGTTCTCTAACAACTCTAAAAGCCACCATTAATAACCAGGTCCATTCTGACGCTCAAAGACATCATCACTTGGATCAATGGTATTGGTGCCTTCTATGTGCTGCCAATGATATTGAGTTCCCATCATTTGACGCAAGGTACTTTCATCTGTCTTTGCTGATAAGGCAAGTCCAACGGCTTGTTGATTATTATCCTGTGCCGGCGGGGCGTTTTGTTCCAAGGACCAAAAGTAATGATAGGTAATAACAGTATGCTTCAACTCTATTCCCCAAGTTCCTGCATAGTCAAAAACCATTTCTTGAAAAGCACTTTCTTCAATCAATTCATCTGGTGTAAAGAAAGTCGTCAATAAAGACGTTCGATAATACTCTATCGGAATCAAAGGACTCAATGCTTGTGCGGCTCTTGTAGTAATTTCGGTGGTATACAAGCCTTGGTTATTAACATAATTAGAGGTCCAAGCCATATCCAGCAAGGCAATTCTTGAAGGCAATGGCGTGATGCCATTATTTTTGATACGCTCCACTCCATGCAAGGTGACCTGCCCACCAAAAGAGCTTCCTGCCAAACGTATCGTTGGGTTCGTTTGTGTTTGTGCTAAGTTAGCATAAGCTTGGGCAAAGAGTTCTGCAATTGGTGCTGTTGGCATATTGTCGGTTACATAGGTTCCATCTGCCTTTTTCCAACGCATATCTACAGAATTATTACTAGCAGAATTAATCTTAGATTCTGCATCATAGGGCAACAGCTCATCGGCAAAAGGAACCCAGTGAAAAATAGCCACATTCCAACCTTGTTTGATCCATTCTTCCTGTACAAATTTATCCACTCCATCTCGATTGAAATGAAAACTAGGACGACTCTTACTACTTACGCCACCACTTTGCCAGCCATGTGTCCAAATTATCGTTGGTTTTGAAGGATCATAAAAAGGGTTTTCTTCTCCTGCTACAAATTTTTGACAACCAACAGCATCCCAAGTTCCCCATCCATTGGGTTCATTATCATAAAAATAAAGCCCATAATCTAATTCATCATAATCGTAAACCTGCAAAGAAGCCGTTTCCTCATCCCACTCTAATAAAATAGACGCCAGTTCTTCTAAGAATCGAGCTTCAACCAGTAATTCACCTTCTTTAAAATAAGGACGTACGAGTTGATAAATAGCCGTTTGATTTAAAATGGCTTGTAATTCGCCTGCTGTAAAAACAATCGTTTCAGCGTCCTTGATACAAACCAAAGATTCGTCTCGGTCACTCAAGGTACAAGTATAACCCAGTCGTTCAAACACCTCTTTTGCTGGTATCATCACCAATTGCTCATTCAACACAGGTCGAGTGGCATCAAATTGCAAAGGCACACCATTAACCAATACTCTAGGTGTTACGCCTTCTTCTGGCTTGACGACAGGGGCATCTTCACAGCTGTTCAACAAGAAGCCCATCCCCAATAAGAGCAAGATATTTAGTAAGGTAAATTTATTCATTGTTTTATTATTTACTCCTGTTACACAAGATTTTTTTCGTTAAGCATTAAACTCCTGATTACTTATTTAAGGACTGTTTTAATGTTTAATGCTAAATGATGAATTTTTAATGTTTGTTGTGCTGTAAAGCATTCAACATTAAAAATTCATCATTAAGAATTAAGAACAATTTGATACAAGAACATTAATTTTTTATTTAGCTACACCACGTTCGTGGGTATCTTAGATGCGCTGCTACTTATTCCCTTTGGTCATTCATGAGCATTTCACTTAATGTTCGTGGTGAATATAAGTTTCAAGTAAAGTCGTAAATCGTTTATTATCAACAACAAAACATACGACTTCCTACTTAAAACTTGCTACTGAACCTGTTCTTTTAAAGCATCTGCGCCAACAACCATTCTCGTTCCGCCAAAGGATGCATGGAGGCTATTTGTTCCTTCATTTTTTCACGAGCCTGCTGATCCAAGGTCGGGATACTTAGTATTCTCTTCACTAAAACAATTAAATTGGTATAGTGTTCTTTATGATAACTCAATTCTTTTTTTCGATTCAAGAAAATTCGAAAACTTTCCAACAAAGCCTCCAAAGCATCCCAATAGGCTTGTTGATAATACAGTTTCAAAAGTAAAACCTTTGCGCCAATATTCAACATAATATCATCATAATCTGCTTGAATTAACAACTGCATCGTCTGGTCAAAATCGCCTCTAGCAAAGGTTAATCTTGCCAAGCTATAATCTCTATAATTATTCTTTGAACTTCCTTTTAATTTAAGTGCATAAGTAGGAATAAAGGCATCTAACCATACATATTCTTTCAAAATAATCCCCAAAGAAACAATATTTTTATACGCAAAATGACTCATTTCATCCTGTTCGATCAATAAATTTTCTTCCAAGCCTTTTTTGTAGAGTCGAAAGGCTTCCTGCATATAAAATTGGCTTCCAATATTGACTTTTTTAATGGCATAATTCAAAGCCATCAACAAGATCTTTCGTTGCTCTTTTTGCCCAAAAATAGTTTGCTGTTTCTCCAAATAATAATTTAGTGCTTGAAAGTGCTTTTCTTCGGCTGGTTTATTTAGCGTTTGATAACCATGATAATAAATCATAAGAAGGGGATACAAGGCATAGTCGTTCTCTTCCACTTCTTTCAAAACACTCTCCAAAAGCGGCACTCTGTAATCTGCTTTTTTTAAACTTTGGTGGCTACGAGCAGTATAGGCATGTCGCAAGGTTGTTATCATAAAAAACAAACTAGCCTGTTTGGTAATTTCTGTGATGTTGGTCGCTCTTGTTCTATTTTGCGTTCCTTCCAAGTCAAATTTTAAAACCTCCAACTCATACTGGTGATAATGGTATTGCTCATCAACAGGTACCTGTTTCTGCAACTGCTTTGTAGCCTTTTGGAGGCTTTGGGTGGCTGCTTTTACTAGTTTTTTATCTCTATATGCTTTTACTAATTTTTTTTCATGTTCAAATGAATTATCTTTTGCCATTTTATAACTGACAAATTTTTCTAAAACATCCAAACTAAAAGACATGATATGCCGCAACCTCAAATCATCGTAGGTTTTACTTCCATAAAGATACTTCCACGCTCGTTCTTTTTTAAGTGTCGTTGCATTCAATTGATACCTAGTAAATAAAAAATCAAACAATTTACTAACATCTTTGTGTTCATTGTGCATGGGCGATTGCACCCATTTTTTCAAATCCCTAAGTTCCTTTTTTTCTATTGTTCTAAAAACAACAATTAATTTAGATTTTTCCATTATTTTAGTCCTTTATATCTGACAATATACAAATAATGTACACCCTTTTCATTCAAACTTCTTCTACATTTGTAACAAGACGACCAAAAAGCTATTAATCAATCCATTTTACAGTCTTAAAAACATTACAAATTATGAAATTATTGTTAAATATATTTTTACTCTTAAGCTTCGCCCCATTCTATTCGGAGCTTCAGGCGCAATGTACTGTTAGTACTAGTGTTATATCTGATTATAATGGTCAAGATATTTCTTGCCATGGCGCTAGCGATGGAGTTATTATAGCGCAAGGTTCTGGCGGAACAGCCCCTTATACTTATTTATGGGATAATCCTACTGCCAGTACAAACGATACTATTTGGAGTCTTAATGCAGGGCTTTATAAGGTTACAGTAACCGACGACTTAGGCTGCACAGTAATAGATAGCATTACTCTCACAGAACCAATTCCTATTTTTGCTACAATAAACAACCTTAGTAATAGCTCTTGTTTTGGAACTTGCGATGCTACAGCTGATGTGATCGCTTTTGACGGAACACCTCCTTATGTCTATCTTTGGGATGCTGCTGCGGGTTCTCAAACTACCCAAATGGCAACAGGACTTTGCGCAGGAACCTATTTTTGTTTTGTAACAGATGCCAATGGTTGTATTGCTGATGATATTGTTATAATTACAGAACCAACAGCGGTAATTGCTTCAATTACAAGTTCAACGAATCCTAGCTCCTCCTTTGCATTTGATGGATCGGCAACTGCTACTGCAACAGGTGGTGCTGCTCCCTATACTTATCTTTGGCCTACAGGGGCAACGACATCGACCGCAACGGGTTTGGGTAGTGGAACTTACTGTGTTACGGTGGTAGATGTAAATGGTTGCCAAAGCAGCAGCTGTGTTACTTTAATTGGAGGGACAATTACACTCAGAGGTGTAATCCGCTTAGACAGCAACAACAATTGTCTACCTGACACCACCGAACCTTTGATTGCTTCTCAAGTTATTAAGACAACCAATAATAGTACAGGGGCCATTGAATTTTTCACAACAAACAACCAAGGGCTTTATGAAGCAGATTTAGATACTGGAACTTACACCTTAGAGTACTTCCCGATTAACAACCTTTACGGAAACTCTTGCACCAACATACAAATTACAAACATAAGCTCTCTTAATACAGTTGACACCGTTAATTGGGTAGTAGAAACAGGCACTCCATGTCATTTAATGACTGTATCTATTGCTGCTCCATTTTTACGAAGAACAGGAGGAGGAAGTAATTACAGTGTTCATTATTCTAATAATGGAACAGTCGATGCTTATAATAGTTACGTAGAAGTGTCCATTGACTCTTTACTAACGGTAACGAGTACTTCAGTACCGATTTCCTCTCAATCAGGCAACACCTATCGTTTTAATCTAGACACGGTTGCCGTTGGAGAAACGGGTACTATTTACATTGGTGTCGTGGTTGATCCTAGTGCTATTATAGGACAAACACACTGTAGCCAAGCACACATTTATCCAGATAGTCTTTGTCTACCATTGTGGAATGGAGCTATTTTAAGAGCTAACAGTACTTGTCAAAACGACACTGTTTTTTTCAAAATTAAAAATACAGGTAGTAACATGCTGACAGCAGATAACTACTTCATTTTTGAAGATGACATCATCATAAACCTAGCACCTTTTAATCTTAATAGTGGGGACTCTATAGTCGTTACGCAAGCCGCAGATCTAGGAAAAACCTATCGCATTCAAACACACCAAGCCAATGGATTTCCACCACAACTTGGACCTACAATCGTCCATGCACAAATAGAAGGTTGCCGTCCATTTAATAATGGTAATTTTAATATCGGTTTTTTAACTCAATATTATACTGGAAACAGTGCTTCGTTTATTGATATTGATTGCCAGCAAAATATTGCTTCTTTTGATCCGAATGACAAATCTGCACAAACAGTAGGTTATGGCGCTTCACATTATATTGAAGCCAATACGCCTTTAAGCTATAAAATTCGTTTCCAAAACACAGGAACAGATACTGCCTTCAATATTGTCATCCTTGATACCTTATCTACGAATGTAGATCCAGCTTCTTTGCAAATGGGCGCTAGTAGCCATGCTTATACTTGGGAATTGAGTGGTGCAGGTATTTTGACCGTTAGTTTTGAGGACATCTTACTGGTAGATAGCAATGCAAATGAGCCACTTTCTCATGGTTTCTTTACTTATAACATTAATCAAATAGCTGATTTGGCGAATGGCTCCGTCATTAACAATCAAGCCGCTATTTATTTTGATTATAATCCGCCAATTTTCACCAATACCACCTTCCATACCATTGGAGAGAACTATGTTCCAATCATTCTAAACATGGAAGAAGCTTGGGTGGAAGCAATGCAAGTACACCTTTATCCAAATCCAACTTCTGGCTTAGTTTATATGGAACAATTATCCGAAGAAGACACACAAATTAAGGTCTTAGATAATTTAGGTCGAGTGGTCTTACAACAAAATACCAAAGACAAAACAACGACAATTGATTTGAATCAATTACCTCAAGGTCTTTATTATATTAACATTCAACAAGAGGAAAAAGTGAGTACACATAAAGTGATCAAACATTAGACGGTAAAATACTGCCTGTCTAAATTAACTGATTTGAAAATTTGGTGATTTGAAAATTTATATTCGAATTGCCAAATTTTCATTTCTATTTTGTTGCCTGCTTCAAAATACGATTCAAATTCTTAGTTCCTTCTTTTTGAGATCTGCTCTAAGAGCCATTTTCGCTCTGCCAATTGTGGCGTCGTATTCATTTCTTTTTTCATTTTTTCTATCGCTTGATTATCAGTAGAAATGATCAATAATTTCTTGATGAATAAAATTAGATTCATATAGTTTGTCTTGATGTAAGCCAGTGACTTCTGACGATGCAAAAACATCCTAAAACTATCCAACAACGCTTCTAAAGCATCATACGATCCTTCTTTATAATAAATTTTAAGCAGGATAACTTTGGCATCTATATTCAACAACAACTCATCATACTCCACTTGTAATAGCAAATCCATTGCCTTAACAAAATCACCTTTATCAAATGCTAATTTGGCGGTATTAAAGTGTTTATAATTCCCCCTTAATTCCTTTGGAAGATATTGGCTATAGTCACAAATAAAAGTTTCTATCCAATCATACTCTTTGAGATTCAAGCCTAAAGTCACAATATTTTTGTAAGCAAAAGCACTCAACATCAAACCTTCTCCTTCCAACAAACATTGGGTATCTATCCCATATTGATACAACTCAAAGGTTTCTCTAGCATATTCTACTTTACCTGTATTAATTTTTTTGAGCATAAAGTTGATGCACATCAACAAGGTAGACTTTTGCTCTTCAGTAGTTAATCTATCGTCGTTAAGGTAACTTTTCAATGCAAAAAAGTGACTGGTATCTTCTGGCTTTCTTAAGCTTAAATAACCATAATAATAGATTTTCAATAAAGGATAAGCATCATAGCCCTTTTCCTTCACTTCTTCCAAAACACTATCCAAGAGAGGAATTTCGTAGGCTACATTACGCACATTTTGATGTTCCATAGCGGCACAGGCATACCTCAATGTTGTAATCATAAAAAACAATCGGGCATGATCTAGAATAGGAATAATATTCAAATCAGTTGTCCTATTTTTCTTGCCAATCTCTTCCAATTTTAAGATTTCTAGCTCATATTGATGGTAATAATACGATTCGTTAGAAACCTCTTGTTTTAATAAATCGGCTGCTGATGCAAGTGTTTTGTAGCCTTGTTTTTCTAATTTTTGCTCAAAAAGATAGCTGGCAAACATTTTTTCTTGAAAAAAAACAGCATTTTCCGACAAATCGTATCGGACAAAATTAACAAGCACATTATAAGCATTAGACATGATATGTCG
>CALDEP010000056.1 GCA_937942475.1 uncultured Aureispira sp. | reverse complement strand
GATGCTCAAAAGTAGCCTTAAATTCCTTGACCGTTCCACGTTCAATCAGTTGGATTGCTTTTTCCATATTATTATAACCTTACTCATGTTACGCAAAACTCAAAGCGCAGCGCTCATGAGCGAAGCGAACTAAAAATAATTATGCTGATAAAATATCAGAATTAATCTATAAACTTGTTCTTAATGTTGAATGCTAAATTTTTAATATTTGTTATGCTATAAAGGCATTCAACATTAAAAATTTAGCATTACAGCATTCAACATTAAAACAGTCCTTAAATAAGTAACAACGAGTTTTAACACTGAAAAAAGGTTATTCGCAGGCTCATGAGAGAGTTCTTGCGTAACATCAGAACCTTAGTTCTAGAACTTCTTTTGATCTACATCCTTCAAAAACTGAATCAGACCTCCAAAATAACGCTTCTGATCGTCGTATTGAGACAAATGACTTCCTTCTTCACAGTACAAGAAACGTCCTTTTGGCAATTCTGTTGACATCCATTTCATGTGCTCTGGGTCCATTGAATCATACTTACTTCCAATCACTAATGTAGGTATTTTTAGGTTTGGTAATTGTGCTCTAAAATCCCAACCTTTCAGTGTAGCATTTCCAGTAATTCCAAATTCACTATAGCCTTGCATATGCACATAAACCTCAGGGTTCAAATGCGCAAAGGTGTTTTTGATAGATTGTGGCCAATAATCCTGTGGCATTCTTAAAATATGCTGTGTGTAATGGTGTTCAAATAACAATTCATTATAACGAGGATTATCAAAATCTTCATTGGCTTCTATTTTTTGAATTTCTGCAAATACATTCGGGTCCATTTGTGGTCCTAAAACCTCTTGTGCATAGGAATTATAGGCATTTATATCCGACATCATATTGGAAATAATTAAGCCCTTCAATTTATCTTGATGCTTGGCAGCATATTCCATTGCCAAAATACCGCCCCAGGATTGTCCTAATAGGTAGAAATTATCTTTATCCAACTTCAAGGCTTTTCGAACCTGCTCTACTTCGTCCACAAAACGCTCAATCGTCCAAAGACTGGTATCGCTTGGCTGATCGCTATAAAAAGACCCCAATTGATCGTAATAAATGTACTCAATCCCCTCAGAAGGCAAATGACCATCAAAACAATGAAACAATTCGTGTGTACATCCAGGTCCACCATGCAGCAAAAGTACCTTAATTTTAGGATTGTTCCCCACTCGTTTTGTCCAAACGTTGAAGGTTCCTTTTGGCGTTTTAATTGGAATCATTTTTATGCCTCCTGTGAATTCGTCGTCTGGATCTGGAAATTTTAAATAATCAGCAGCAACTTGACTCATTTTAGGAGCCGCTGCTTGCTCTGTTTCTGATGTAGTAGCCGATTCTGTGTTTGAATCTGTACAACTATTGAGTAAAATCAAAAGAAGTAAGTATGGTATATATTTTATCATTTTAATTTTCTTTGGTGTAAAAAAATAGTGCCGGCATTAGTCTGACTAATGCAAGCACTAAATATAAGAATTACGTTTATGATAGTTTGTTGATTTCTTAGTTTTTTGATAAAAAACATATGGTTCTTTTGCAAACTTCTCACGCAGTAAATCGTGTGGAGTTTAAAACATAGGCTATCTTTTAACCGTTATGAATTGGGATATAAGTTTTAAGTAGGAAGTCGTAAGTCGTTTATTATCAAAAGAAAACTTACGACTCATACTGTCTAATAGAAAAGTGGTTTAAATATTACCACACGATTGGTCAAAGAACGAAACATATTAGATCCCTATCAAAACGTTTTATTTTAAGAACGAGCGAATGCCGTAACTTGCCAAAACACCTTCTCCTGTAGCCGCAGCCACTTGTGCAATCGCTCCTTCTCGGCAATCTCCTGCTGCAAAAATTCCTTTTACAGAAGTCTCTGCTAGGTTTTTTGTTACAATAAATCCTCGGTCATCCATATTTATTAAGCCTTTGAAATTATCTGTATTCGGAATCAAACCAATAAAAATAAATGCCCCATCAGCTTCCACTAATTCCTCCTTGCCACTTTCGTTGTCTTTAACCTTCAATCCTCCAAACAATCCATTCTCTGTTTTTTCAAATTCGACAGAAGTCTTATTACTAAGTACCGTAATATTATCAATAGAAGGCAACTTGTCAATATAAGTCTTGGAAGCCGTAAATTCCTCTGCCCAGTTTACAATTGTTACCTTTTTGCAGAACTTAGCCAAGAAGATACCTTCCTCCAAGGCAGAATTACCACCACCAATAACAATGATTTCTTTATCTCGATAAAAGGCACCATCACAGGTAGCGCAAAAATGCACTCCAACACCAATTAATTCACTTTCATTTGGAATGCCTAATTTTCGATACGTTGAGCCCGTTGCCAAGACAATCGTCTTAGCAGAATAAACGCCCATATTGGTGGTCACATTAAACAGTTCCATCTTTTTATCAATCGCTGTCACCTCCTCTCCTGTTCGAATATCGGCTCCATAAGTTTCTGCCTGATCTTTCATTCTATCCATCAAGTCTGGACCAGAAATAGATTCAAATCCTGGGTAATTTTCAATCTTCTCGGTCAAAAAGGCATTTCCACCAATATTCTTCTTTTCCAAAATTAAAGAATCAAAGCGATCTCTTTGAGCATAAATAGAAGTGGTCAAACCAGCAGCACCGCCTCCAATAATAATCGTATCGTAGACTTTTTCTATTTTTTCCACATCAATTCCTAAAACATCTCGTAGTTCTACATTGCTAGGATTCGTATAAGTTATGTCATTAAAAACTACTGTTGGAATGATTCGTTTCCCATTGTTAATCGCTTCCACTTTTTTGACGGCCCAATCGTGCGAATCAATATCTATAAACTGATAATTGATGCCATTACTTTCCAAATAGCCTTTTGCTCGACGACAATCAGAGCACCAATCTGCGCCATACAAAAGCATTCTACCATTGGAATTAATTCCCAACAAAGACGCTAATAGTGCATTATCAGGATTCGTATAATTTTTTCCATCAATAATAATTGTTGGAATAATTCGCTTGCCTCCATTAATAGCTTCTACTTTTGCGGTTGCATCTGCATCTAGATCTACATCTATAAATTCATATTCAACATTGTTTTGGTCTAAAAAGCTTTTTGCTCGACGGCAATCAGAACACCAATCGGCTCCGTACATTTTGATTTTAATCATTGTTCGTTTTTTTTGTAAATTTAGAAAAACGACGGGGGTTATTTATCAAACCAAAAGAAGGGGCAAATTGTTCTAGGAAAGGAAATTTAGGCAGGATTTTAGCTTGACAGCCTTCCATTTAGAACACCACCAAAAATTCAAAAACGTCTATTTTATTGTAAAAACGAGGTCTTTTATTTATATTCATAACAAGACACAAAACCTATATTATTAATAATCCATCTAATAAAATTCCACCCTAAGATTATAACAAGTCTACACAAAACCTAAAGACCATGAAATTAATCCCGCTTCTATTTATATTTTTAATGCCTGTGCTTTTATCGGGGCAAGCACTTTCAAGCAAAAAAAAAGCTAGAAGAGCAATCAAACTTAATAGAAAGGCAAAAAAGAACGCTATTGAAGCTACAGAACAGCTTAAAAAAGCGCTAAAAGCAAAAGAAGAAGCGCTAAAACAAAAGGAAACTGCGCTCTGCCTCTGTAACCCACGCCATGACTTATATCTAAAGGAACACTATTCCTATCTTCAATCTAAAAAGGAATTAGAAGAAAAACAAACCCGTTATGAAGAAAAAAAACAATCTTCTGATCAATCACTGGAAGATTTAGCGGCTCAAATAGTAATCTTAAAAGAAACCCTTGCCGAAAAAAAAATCGCCCTAGAAGAAAGAGGTTTACTATTGGCAAGAAGAACAGCCATTAGATCTGTCAGAGCAAGCGATTTTAACATGAAAGCCGCTCTAGCAAAAGAAGCTTATAGCTTGTACCTGACCAGTGATGGTTCCTCGATGGATGCTTATATTTATGAGGCGATTTATAGCACACTTTATCATTTAGAGGAAACAAATAACAACAACCCTAACTTTAACACCCTCAATCAAGCCCCAGAAGGACATATTCGCCTTGGTCGGATTCGTAGCATTAAAGTAGGAAAAGGAAATACAAATTTTTATACCAATAATTCTGATGGATTATTACTAAAATGGAAATACAATTCTGATAGCACCCTTTTCAAAGACAAATCAAACAAGCCTAACATACTTTCAAATAACAGAGAAGTAAATAGATCATTAGACATTAGTCCCGATGGAAAACAACTGGCTAGAGCGGGCGATGGAGATAAGATATTGATTACAGATACTAAGTCTGGGCAAGTGGTTAAGAAGTTGTGTTCACACAGAGGAAGTCGTATTTGGGACTTAAAATATATGCCTGATGGAAAAGCTATCATTACAACAGAAGATGATGGTTTTGGCGGAACATCTATTAATTACACGACTCTAGATGATATAAGTTCTTTTATGGTAGAAAAATCGCCTTATCGACTAAGGCATTTAGCTATTTCTAGTGATGGAAAATATTTGGCTGGAGTTGGAAAATCTTCAGAAGTATGGGTTTGGGACTTAGCGGATCAATGCCATGAGTTTACATTGAGCTGTATTAATGATAAACATGCTACAGCGGTTGCTTTTTCTCCTCATGGTCGTTTTATAGTTGTTGGCTATCAAACTGGGCGATTGGCGATTTGGGATATGAATAAAATGAAGTGGAACCCTAACTATTCTCCAGTTATGCTTTTGCCCCATAGAGCATCTATTTCAGATCTTGAATTTAATAAAAGTGGAACAAGCTTGCTTGTTGGTAGTTTGGATAA
>CALDEP010000055.1 GCA_937942475.1 uncultured Aureispira sp. | reverse complement strand
TTTGATGGGAGATGTTCAGCAATATTTTATTGATAAGAATGTTCGTAATTTCTATTCGGTTTCTATTTCTGGTTATCATATTGCAGAAGCGGGTGCGAATCCAATTTCTCAATTAGCCTTTACACTAGCCAATGGATTTACTTTTGTAGAATATTACCTATCCAGAGGAATGGACATCAATAAATTTGCTCCTAACCTCTCTTTCTTTTTCTCAAATGGAGTCGATCCTGAATATGCCGTTATTGGTCGTGTTGCTCGACGTATTTGGGCGAAAGCCATGCGTGAAAAATATGGCGCCAATTCTCGTGCTCAAAAACTAAAATACCATATTCAAACGTCTGGACGTTCTTTGCATGCACAGGAAATTTCCTTTAACGATATACGTACGACGCTACAAGCTTTGTATGCGATTTATGATAATTGTAATTCACTGCATACCAATGCTTATGATGAGGCAATTACAACACCAACAGAAGAATCTGTTCGTCGTGCTATGGCAATTCAAATGATTATCAATCATGAATTTGGCTTGGCGAAGAACGAAAACCCAATGCAAGGTTCTTTCATTACAGAAGAACTTACGGATTTGGTTGAGGAAGCGATTATGTTGGAATTTGATCGAATTACAGAACGTGGTGGTGTTTTAGGTGCCATGGAAACGATGTACCAACGGGGTAAGATTCAAGAAGAGAGTTTGTATTATGAAACCCTCAAACATACAGGAGAATTTCCAATTATTGGGGTGAATACTTTCCTTTCGAAAGACGGTTCTCCAACCATCATTCCTGATGAAGTGGTTCGTGCTACAGAAGAAGAAAAAGAAGCGCAAATTCAAACGCTAAATAGCTTAAAAGGAGCGAATGAAGACAAGAGCCCAGCAGCCTTGGCTCGTTTGCAACAAGCAGCTATTAACAACGAAAACTTATTTGACGAATTAATGGCAGCCGCTAAATGCTGTTCTTTGGGTCAAATTACGACTGCCTTGTATGAGGTGGGTGGTCAATATCGTCGTAATATGTAGGTTGAATTTTCTTTATAAAAACGAAAAGCTGCTAGAAATTAATTTCTCTAGCAGCTTTTTTTAGTTTTGGGATTGCCCTTATTATAACATAGAAAAAGGCTGCCCGATAAATGAATCAGACAGCCTTCCCTAGTAGTTTATTAAAAAACTATTTCCTATTTATTGTTTCACAAACTTTCCAGATTGAACGCTTCCGTTTTCTGATTTCAAGGTTGCGATATACATTCCTTGTGCTAAGTCTGCAACGTCAACAGTCAATTTACCAACCATTGCCTTCGTAGACACTGATTTGATTAATTTTCCTGTTGCATTGTAAATATTCAATACTTGATCACTTCCTTCTGTTACCACAAAATCAATGTTAATGGCATCATTTGTTGGATTAGGATAAATAGTCAAGCTTGCCGTATTCAAATCCAAACGGCTTATTCTTTCTGAATTTAATGGTTTAGACAATGGATAAGGCGCAAAAAGGTAAGGATGTCCACCAATTGCTACATCCACCATGTTACGAGCATCAACAGCATTCGTTCCTCTACGAGCATCAATTGCTTTCAAGGTTTGAAGTTCACTACTAGTCAATTCTTTAAGGCTTCTTGAAGAGATTGACAAGTCCATGTTAATGATTGAAATTACTTTCAACTCGTTCTCATCTTCTGTTTCTCCCTGTATACTTTGTACCACTTGTTTTGCTGTTGCATAGTTTCCTTGAACACGTTCGTACTGATAAGATAACCATGCTGCTTCATTCGTCGTTAATACTCCTGTGTTAATAACAGTAGCATATAAAGCATCTTTATCTGCTTGATTCGATAACTGTACAAAAGCATTTACAGTCAAGCCATAAAGTGAACTACCATTGTTATCAGCTACTAAGTCTTGAATAGACTGTGTATAATTACTTGTTAAAACCGTAGATCCTGAAGTGTTCGTTCTATACACTTGATTCGCTAAAACATACAAATTATCTTCTCCACAGGTATACACATTATAACTTGATGTTAAGTTATTCAGTGTAGCATCTTGCGTTAAAGAAGCATCTTGGTTCGCACACTTCGCAAAGGATGGATATTGATTAACAGATCCTTGATTAACAGTTACATTATTAACAGTTAAATTATTAACTATAGCTGTTGCAGTACGACCATAATCATTGTTAATAGCAAGAACAGACATGTTTCCTCCTATTGCAAAAATATCAAATGCACTATTTTCATTATTACTAATAAACGTATTGTGTCCACCAAAATTACCTATTGAGGAAAAAACATTCATTCCTCCAATCGTTGGATTAGCATTACCTTCTCTATTAAAGACTCCATCAATTGAAATACCAGCTTCAATATAATTGTATAAATAATTATTTATAACGGTTGGCAGACGAGCAGAGCTAGCTGTATGATTGACAATTTCTATTGCTCTATACGTATGCTTGATACAGTTTCCTGAAATATAATGATTCGTAGTAGGGGCATTAACTATATTAAAATGAACCGCAATACCAACCGAAGTTGTACTTCGTTCCAAATCCATTTCAATTTCATTACACTGAATAAATGCATTGCGAAGATTATTAGACCTATTCACTTCTGAATCCAAGAAAATGCCATAATAATTAGATTTAATCTTGTTATCAGCTATTTTTATTAGTCTATCATTCAGAGCTTCTGACTGATGAGCATAAATACCAACTTCAAAACCTTCAATATCATTGTCTCTAACAATAGTCTGCGATGAATTGTCTATATTGATCGCACTTTGCATGAGTGCAACATTTCCAGTTGGACTAGTTAAAATATCTAATGCTGGTGCATCAGCCGAACAAGAAATTCTATTGTTAAAAACTTCTATGTCAGTTCCATTTGTAATAACAATTTGAGAGGAACCAACATTGTTTAATGCTGTTCTTCTAGTAACGTTAATTTCATTACTTTCTATCATCATAGGATAATTCCCATGAGTTTTTTGAACATCAAGTCTAATACTTTGAAACATATTAGTAAAGTCATTCGCACTGATTTCTGCTCTTGTAACACCTTGTCTCGACTCTATTCCTGTATACTCACTTTGGCTAGTTAAAATAGGAGTTGCGTCAATAAAGGTATTCTGATGTAAATTAAGAGCAAAAAGAAAGTTCACTTGGGGTGCTTCTAATCCAGAGTTAAATTCAATTCCTATATAAGAGTTATCTCCAACAATTCGATTACAGCCCACTTCATGTTCATGAAAGGTAATCTTATCCACATTATCAATTTGAAAATCATTCCCTGATATCGCTTGATTAGGTGCTAGATTGTTAATACTGATGCCTTTTCTACAATTCGAAAATAGATTGTCTTGAATCGTTATGTCCGAAATGTGATTATTTATCAAACGGTTACTATTATGACCATAACCACCATCGGCAAAACGTCCTACGTGTACCCCTACATCTGCATTAATAAAGGTACACTCTCTAATATTCCCGAAGGGTAATGCTGTTGTTGGTCCTGCTGTAACAGTAAAGATAACTCCTCCCCAACTAGTTGCTTCGTTACAAGGTCTAAATACCGTATTATAAGCTTTTAGTTCTCCGCCATTAAGGACTTCTAAACGAGCACACTCCCCAAAGACAACATCTGAATTCACTAAATCTAAAACAGCGCCAACTCCTCTTACTTCTAAAACAATTCCATTATCTATATAGACTCTACTTGGCAAAGAATGATAGCCATTTGTAGGTCCCATAACATAACGTGTTAATCCACCTACAGATAGATGAGAAGCCGTTAGTGAAATATTATATTGTGCTAATAAAGCAGGATCCGTATTCGCTGTCAAATGAAAATAAGACGGATCATCTTGTATTGGGCAACAATCTTCCACTTCTATCTCGATAAGATCGGTTCCAGTACATCCATTATCATCCGTAACAGTTACCGTATAGATTTGTGTTCCTACAACTGTTGGTGTAACGGTTACGGGATTGTTTGTCCCTACACTTGCTGGTCCCCAAACTACACTACTAATAGCATTATTTGAACTAGTAGCGGTTAAAACCACTTGACTACCTTGACAAACTGGACTTGGCACAGAGGCAGTAATTCCAATAGTTGGTTTTGGAAAAACGGTCAACTCACCAATGTTGTCGGCATAATCACATTCCCATGGTGACCCTGAAGGTGGTGTGTAATTAGCTAAGTCAAAAGCAGTTGGTGTAGCTGCATTTGCATTAAGCATTACATAAACCACTGTCGGTACAGTATAATTAAAATTAGGAGCCAATTGAAGGATTACAGATACACAAGAAGGATTAGAGCGAGTACTAGGGACTAAACTCCCTCCTAATGTACCTCCTCCAATACTAATAACATTCGTAGTTGTTGGATCTGCTGCATAAATGGTAATTGGCATGCCTGTTGGTAATATATTGTCTCCTTCATTGCAAACTTGAACGGAGATCGAGTTGCTCTCACAATCCCAAGTTAGATTTGAAAGAACAGCATTCGGCAATCTGAATATTGTATCAGAGTATTGGTGTAAGAAACTATTTATTTCTCCTGGAAATACAAGTGCTGCACCATTATGTGGCAAAGCATGATTTTGTTGATTTGCAGGTATACTTAAATCATCATTTATATTTGCATAAAAATAAGCATGCTGATTCCATACGCTACGAGTAGCTGCCCATGGAAAACCTCCCGATTCAAAAACAGTTACAACTGCTGTATTTACAGCATCAGTTGTATCAGTATCACAAGCACATACAATTTCAGCCTGTCCATCATTGTCAACATCTGCAACAATAGGGTATTCGACAACGGTTCCTGAAGGACAAGAGCTAGCAGTAACTTGCGTTAATGTAGTGCCATTATAGTTAAAGATGCGCAAACTATCTTCATCTCTATAAACGATTTCTTTGATCCCATCATAATTAAAATCAAAGGCAGTACAAGTCGTACTACCTGATTGATCTGTTGTTACTAGACTAGCTCCTTCTACCAAAAGAGGAATTCCATTTGCACTTGTAACTAGAGACGATTCAAATACTCTAAAGTTTAATGAAGTTGTCACTACAATTTCTAATGCCCCATCATTATCAAAATC
>CALDEP010000054.1 GCA_937942475.1 uncultured Aureispira sp. | reverse complement strand
AAAAAAAAAGTCTATTGCAGAAGCAATAGACTTTTTTATACATGCTAAACGTAAAGCTTATACAATTTCTACATTAACTGCATTCAATCCTTTAGGACCTTCTTCAGTTTCGTATTGAACTTTGTCACCTTCACGAATATCATCTACTAATCCATTTGCATGAACAAATATATCTTTAGATCCTCCTTCAGGAGTAATAAATCCATATCCTTTTGATTCGTTGAAAAATTTTACTGTACCCGTATTCATAATAATTAATTTAAGAAATAAATAAAGTGCAAGTATAGAGCTTTATTATTAGGGAATCCTAATTTGTCCTACTTTTCTTGCTAATATTAAAATATAAATTCCAATTTCTCTAATTATGACTGATTTTTAGCCATTTTCCATAAAAAAAGTTTCAAATATTTGCAAAATAGGTATCCAGAAAATTCAAACGATCCGCCGTCCAATTACTAATATAATCTTGCTCTTGCTGAATATTAAGAATTGGACGCCCCCATTTCAAACTTTCTATTGTCAGAATATCAGATCTTATCATTTCATTAAAACTACTTTCAAATACCCTTTCAATATTTGAAAACATTAAAACACCTGTTCTTAAAACTAGCCATCGGTTTTTCAGATCGGCTTTAAAGTTATTTGGGTTCAAGGTCAATAGTCGGTCAAATAATTTATTGCTTAAAATAGTTCTTGAATTCATATTAGAACCATCCCAAAACCGCCCCCAAGAACCATCCAAATCCCAAGGACTTATAAAAAAAGGCCTTTGAGGGCTAGACTTAATCCAAATGATATTTTTACCAGAATTATCAGCAGCAGACACTAGATTCAAAAAAATATAATAATCTATAAAAATGGCTAAATCAATTTGAGCGCCAATATCTCTACTAAATGCTACATCTCCTTTGTTGACAATCAAATCCCTTAAATCGTAAAGTGGTTGCCAATTAATCAGATCTCTAGGTTTGGGGTATTTTTGTTCCCATCCATCCCATTCATCTATAAATAGCGGTGCCGCAGAAGATAAGGACTCAAAGCTAGTTGCCCCCTCACCCCATGCCGTCGCTTTGTAGAGAACGGCTTCTAAGCCTGCCAAATCGAGCTGCTCGGCATTCATCTGTTCATTCAAACAATAGAGTCCCTGACGGTCATTATTAAGGTATAATTCAACAAATTTAGATTTAATGGAGGCGTGTTCTGAAGGATTCATGGCTTCCCAGATCTCAAAAGAGAGTTTGTTCCTCAAATTGGAGTCGTCATTATATAAAGCATCCAAAATCCAATCTTCATTTTCTTTCCAAGCAAATAACGACTTTGACGTTTTACTTCCCAAATCCATGCTATTCAAAAAAGAAAAACCGTACGATTTTTTGGGATTAAATTGAGCTGAGCCACCTCTAAAATCGACTCCAATAAAAGAAGTCATTTTAGGAATAGAATCCGAAGGGTAATTTATAGTCAATCGAGCCAGTTTTTGAGGCTCATCTATGATTTGGTTTGGAGTAACAATTCTAAGAATTGGTAAATTCGTAAAAATTAAACTAAGCTGCGTCGTAATGCCTTTTGTTATAATCTTAACCGCATAGCTTTCATTAATTCTAATCTTCCCTAAGGTATTAATCGCCTTGTTTGTCAAGGAAATATTATTAATCGTAATCTCCGAATAATCTTGAAAGCGAACATAAGGGGCAAAGTTTTGAATCGAATCTTTTTCGATAGCATACCTCAAGGTGTTGGAAGATTTATCAAAAAAACAATCTTTGCCATTTAATTCTAAAATTAAAGCCAATTCTAGTTGATTATCAGGCAATGAATCAAAAACAACTTCCTCTTTATAACAAGATTGAACATAGAAAACAAAAACCAATAGACCTAAAAAGGGTATTCTTTTCATAACTTAATGCTGTATACAATTTTCAGAAAAAAGAATGAAAAAGGATCGTTTGGCTGTAAATTTACTTCATATCCAAGCGCAAAGTTAAATTTCCCCACCTTGGTCTTCACCTTGTCCCCAAGACTAAATCTAAACTTATCCAAATAAGCTTCTCTAAATAAGCTCGATCGGATAAAAAGTTCTGTCGAGCAATAAAATTGATGCACTTTTTTATAATTAAAGACCAACTTTATTTTATTTCGAATAGCCGATTCTTTTTCAGCAATAGTGGTTCGTCTTTGTTGTAATAAATCAATAAATTTTTGCTGATACCTAAACCTATAAGATAATTGATACTTCTTTTTTATTTTCGTTCGAAACTCAAGATCAAAATTATATCGCAGGCTATTCTCTGTTGCTTTTGTTTTTTTGACATCATGAATATAACGGAGATTTCCATTCAGTCTAAAATGTTTATTGATGGTATAATTTACGCCTAACTCCGCCCAATAAGCATCCATCCTTGTCGTATTCTGACAAGTTCGAAACTGTTGTTCTAAGGATAGTTCAAATTTTTTAGGCAAGTCCTTTTTCAACAAAAAACCCACCCAAATGCCAAAATCTTGCTGTGTTCTTATTTGCTGTGCATGAATGTAGCCGCTTAACAGCACTAAAAACAAGATTACTAATTTGCTCATATTTAGGTAATAAATTTCCTACTTCAAAACATTTTTTTCTTGTGAGAACTGCTGATAACTAATAAAGACAGACAAGGTAGCAAAAGCGATTAAAGACAAAACAATCACCGCAAAATGTCCCAAATGTATCGTTCCAGCAATAATTTCCTTGGTTGCCAAAGCAACATTCAATACTGGAACAAAAGACAATTGCCAATTCAACTCAATCCCAGGCATCATCGCAACCATAGCAGGAACAATTACCACAAAATTCATGGGCGTCACATAACTTTGCGCTTCTTTAAAACTACTGGTACGAACGACCATTGCAGACAAAATACCCGCAAAAAAGAAACTTAAAGGCAGCAACATGGCAAACAACATTAGGATAAACTTCACACTCAACATATCGCCTATTGTATCCATAAAACTAGGTGGAATACCCGAGCCCAAATTCAAGGCGATCACCATACCAGCAATCGTCATGACAGCAGCAACGACGCCAACCAAAGCAATCGTAATCGTTTTCCCAATTAAAATACTAAATCGGGAAGCAGGAACGGTTAACAAAGTCTCGATCGTCCCTCGCTCCTTCTCTCCAGTAATCAAATCCAAGGCAGGATACATACAGCCCATAAAACAGAAGAGAATAAAAATATAAGGAATAAGCCCTCCTATCGTTTCCCCAATTTGCTCCTTAGCAGAGGCAACATTAATGGTCTCCACTCTGACAGGTTCCAACACTGGGGCAGGAATATTCAAGGTCGCCATTCGCTCCTTTAAAACCACTGCTTTATAAGCAGTTAGTTTTTCCTCGATACGGCGCTGCACCATAATATTCGTTGATTTATAATACAACTGTACTGCACCTGTTTGAAGGCTATCTACATTTTTCTTAAAATTAGAATCAAAGACCAAAACCGCATCAAAAACTTCATTGGCGACCGAATCTTTTGCATTGTCCAAATTTTGACTTGCCAACAAACGAATCGTTTCGTCTTCAAACTGTTGTGCAACTGCTTCTGGCGCATTCATCAAGACCACTTTCAGTTCCTTTCCTTTCTCTTTATCAATCAAACTTTTTTGCAAGGAAGACACGCCCAACAACAACAGCGGAATGGCTAATGCAGGTAGAATAATAGCAGAAAATAGCGTTTTTTTATCTCTTAACGTATCTTTTAGTTCTTTTTTTATAACCGTTATAATCGTATGCATAGGAATTTATTGAGCTTGATTTTGTTGTACTAATTGGATGAATGTTTCGGTAAGCGATTGGTTGGCAGAAATTTGGCGATAGGCTTCCATCGTATTACTATAAATCAATTTCCCTTTATTAATAATCGCCAAATCATCGCATAATAAATCCACTTCACTCATAATATGCGATGAAAAAATAACGGTTTTACCTTCTTTCTTACAATTTCGAATCAATTCAATAATACTATTGGCGGTGATCACATCCAAGCCCGAAGTCGGCTCATCAAAAATAACAACCTGTGGATCGTGAATCATACTTCTAGCAATCGAAACTTTCTGCTTCATCCCTGTCGATAACTGCCCAATACGCTTTTTTAAGAAATCATTAATACCCAATTGTTCAAACAACAGCTCTTTTCTTTCTTTAAAATCAGACTTCGACATACCATACAAATCGGCAAAATATTTTACAATTTCTTCTGGCGTCAAGCGATCGTACAAATTCGTAGAACCGGTCAAAAAGCCAATCTTTCGACGCACTTCAACCGACTCATTTACCACACTATGTCCACTCACTAAAACATCTCCTTTCGAGGGTTTCAAAATAGTAGCAATCATGCGCAACGTAGTCGTTTTACCAGCACCATTCGGTCCCAACAAAGAGAAGACACGTCCTGGTTTACAAACAAAACTAATATCGTCTACCGCAAAAATAGAATTTGTCTTTAATTGCAATTCTTGTTGCTGTTTCTTGGTTAATTTATATTGCTTGCTAAGCTGTTCAACTTGTATCATTTGGTTTCTTTTTCGTGATAATGTGTCCTTATAATTCCTTCGTGTAATTTTCCTAACCTAGCCCTTACTTAAAAAGTTCGTCGCCTCCCTTTTGTTAGAGAATACTTATACAAACGCCCCTTTTTGTTCGACAAAAAGAGGCGTTCTATTTTTAAGATTTGTTTACAACAAACCCTGATCCATCAATAATTTAGTCTTCAACAAAGCCAATAAGGTTAGACTGTCCGTGATTTCTCCACGCATACACATCGCAAAAGCCTCCTCAAAAGGAAGTTGCTTCAAGGCTAATTCTTCGCAATCTTCTGGTTCTGCCATGCCCATCGTCAAGTTTTGAGCGACAAAAACATAGCCCACTTCATCTGTTACAGAATTAGACAAATGCACTTCCATGATTTCCGTCCATTTTGCGGCTTCCAATCCTGTCTCCTCTTTCAACTCTCGTTGCGCTGCTTCCAATTTACTTTCTTTTCCAATCAAACAACCACCTTCTGGAATTTCCCAACTGTATAAATCCAAAGGATAGCGATATTGACCGACCAACCAAGTATTATGATCCGCATCTAAAGGAAGGACACCAATAGCAATATTCTTAAAGTTGACGACGCCATAAATCCCCTCTTTTCCTGAAGGAGTTAGCACTTGATCTTCTGTAACTTTAATCCAAGGATTCTCGTACTTTTCGCTCCTACTCAATCTTGTCCAAGGATTCTTTGCTTCATTTTTTTTCATAATAATTGGGGCTACAAATAAGATGTCAGCCACTTCGAAAGCAACTGACATCTTATTTTTCCTTTCAAATCTTACAAAGATAAAGAAATTAACCTATTTCATCAACTCATCTACCAAAGTTCGTACCCCTGTAGACGCTTTATCTTCAATTACTCTTAGGTTTGGCACATTAACGGTTGCAGGTTTGGGATCAATAAAATATTTAGGGACCTCATCTGCCACAAAGTCCACCAAACCAGCCGCAGGATAAACGTTCATAGAGGTTCCTATGATAATAAAAATATCTGCAATACCACAGATTCGAGAAGAGACCTCAATCAAAGGAACTGCCTCACCAAACCAAACGATGTGCGGACGCAATTGCCCTCCTTTCTCACAAGTATCGCCTAATACAATATCTTTGTCCCAATCTACAATAGAATCCTCGTCCAAAACACTCCGTGCTTTTTTCAATTCTCCATGCAAATGAACAACCCTTGTAGAGCCACCACGTTCGTGCAAATCATCTACATTTTGAGTGATAATACACACTTCATATTTTGCTTCCAATTCCGCCAAAGCCTTGTGTGCTTCGTTGGGCACTACGGTATGTAATTGTGCTCGGCGTTGGTTATAAAAATCCAAAACCAAAGCTTGATTCTTATTCCAACCTTGTGGAGAAGCGACTTCCATTACATCATGTCCTTCCCACAAGCCATCTGCATCTCGAAAGGTTTGAATGCCACTTTCTGCACTAATTCCAGCGCCTGTCAATACAACGATTTTTTTCTTTTTCATCTTTATTATAACTATACTTTCTGTAGGTATTCTATTATTATTATTAACTCATTTACGCAGCTCTCATAACAGACGTAATGAAACAATTGATTAGGCTGTTAAAAAAATCTATGTTCTCGTATCAAACTTTCTTAATTCTTAATGCTAAATTTTTAATGTTGAATGCTTTATAGCACAACAAACATTAAAAATTTAGCATTAAGAATTCAACATTGAAACAGTCCTTAAATAAGTAACAATGAATTTAATAATGAACGAAAAAAGGTTATTCGCAGGCTCATGAGAGAGTTCTTGCGTAAATCAGTTATTAATAAAAAAAACCTACAAAGTATTATTCTAAAAAATACTGTTCATAAATATCAATTTTTTGCTTCAACCGAGCTTCTATATAAGCCTGTACGCCACCCAATTGTTCTAGAATAAATTGAGCTTCCTTTTGATAAGACTTTATCTTAGCCCTTTCCCAATGTTTGGGCGGTTTTTGCAAATTATTGATTCGATCTGCCATTTTCACGATTCGAACTTCTTTGCCCTGTTGTACAATACGTTTCAAACTATCTGCCATTTGGGCTTCTTTGGGCAAGGTTTCGTTCTTGGTCAATGCCAAAACGCCCGCTGCCACCTTCGTTCCGAATGCAACAACAAGGTCTTCGTAAGTTACGTCCGTATCTTCAATGGTATCGTGTAGTAACGCACATTGGATCGCAAAAGTTCCATCTAAGTCTTTATTTAAACCTTGAGTTAAAGCATTCGCAACTTCCATCGCTACATTCGTAATGTGTACGACATAGGACATTTCAGAAGAAGGAACCTGCTGTTTTCGATGTGCATGTCCAGCAAAAAGCAAGGTTTTCAGGTAGGTATCTTGGTTCCACATGGTTTTATTTTTTTAATAATAACTTTCAGGCTAATTGTTGTTGGAGTTGTTTAGAATTGAGTAATAATTAAATATGAATTGTAAATCAACGAATCTCGTTGTAAATCTCCAACGAAGCTTGTTAGGGAGAAAAACCTCCTTGGAATAGGAGCGTTAGCTTCGAACCCATTGATAGAAAACAGAATGCCCAGCATACCATATAAGAAGCATCGCTTCGTCACCATTCATACAATATCAAGATAAGAAGCGTAGGGATTCATTA
>CALDEP010000053.1 GCA_937942475.1 uncultured Aureispira sp. | reverse complement strand
ACAGAAAAATCCTCAAAGGAAATGTCTCTGCCCAAGACCACTTTGATGTCTGGAAAGGTTACTTCATCTGAAATTTGGATGGTTATAGCTGCATCAGCGATGTTATCATCTATAAAAACAAAATTCTGTGCTTGTAGATTTTCTACATTATAAAAAGAAACTAGAAGGATTATAAGGCTTGGTAATTGGAATCGCATGGGCATAAATTAAGTGATTGGTTTCTTTTGAGTGCTTCAAATATCTATCCAAAGCTAGAAAAAAGGATGGTATTTGGAACTGTCTTTAGAATTTAGCTTATTTTTGTAACTAACAGCTTGTTCTTTGTTATAACTCATGTTACGCAAAACTCAAAGCGCAGCGCTCATGAGCGAGGCGACCACAAAGTAGCAGCGGAGCTAACTAAAAATGATTACGGAGATAAAAAGTTAATGTTCCTGTATAAACTTGTTCTGAATGTTGAATGCTTAATTTTTAATGTTGAATGCTTTATAGTATAATTAGCATTAAAAATTCAACATTAAAAATTAAAATAAGGGTTCAAGAAGCAAATATCGGGTTCTCAATAGGAATAAAAAAATCCTGCGTAACATCAGATAAATAAGATAAATTGGTCTAGACAAATTCAAAAAAAGGGCTTGTCTAGGCTTCTTTCCACTTCCGAATAATTTGCTCAATTTCTTGTGCAATAACAGGCTTGCTGATATAATCATTCATACCAAGCTTTAAGCATTTATCTCGATCTTCTTGCATGGCATTAGCCGTCATGGCAATAATAACAAGTTTAGAGTGATTGAGTTTTTTATTCTTTCTAATTAGAGTGGTTGTCTCATAGCCATCCATTTCGGGCATTTGAATGTCCATGAAGACTAAATCGTAAGGAGTGCTTTCTATTCTATCAAGCGCCTCCAAGCCATTATTACTAATATCTACTTGGTAACCTAATTTTTTCAAGACCTTTCCAATGACTTTTTGATTGATAAAATCATCTTCGACAATCAAAATGTTTAGAGGAACTTGTTTGCTTAATAAAACATTAAAAATTGTCTCTCTTTTTCGAATGGGCGAATCAGATGGTTTTGAAAAAATATCAATTAATGCTTGTAATAAATGTTGTTGTTTGAGTGGTTTTCTAATGAAAGAAGCAAAGAGTTTATTGAAGTCTTCAAAGTTAGGTTTATTGCCAGAACTAAATAAAATCAAGGGAAATGGCGCCCCGTTTTCTTTGAGTTCTAATGCCAATTCAATACCATCTTTTTCTGGCATATAAGCGTCTAAAATACCTAAATCCAAATCTTTTTTGGTTTTGAAAACTGCCATAGCAGCATCGGCAGAATCAACAACATAAGGCGTAACGCCCCATTTAGTTAGGAGTCTTTTGATCACCCATCGATTCGTTTCGTGGTCATCCACAACCAATACTTTTTTGCCTTTTAAGATTTGGGTATTCACCTCATTAAGCATAGAGACTTCGTCTAAACGAGGCACACTAATGGTGAAGAAAAAGGTAGATCCTTCACCTACTTTACTTTCTACCCAAATTTGCCCACCCATCATTTCTGCCAACAACTTACTAATTGCCAAACCCAAGCCAGTGCCACCATATTTGCGTTGATTGGAATTGTCTACTTGTGTAAAGGCATCAAACAACTCCAATTGACTCTCTCTAGAAATGCCAATTCCTGTATCTTTAACACTGAAAATAAGGTCAATTTTATCATTTGTAGCCGCAATATTTTTAATGAGAATTATAACTTCACCTTTAGGAGTAAACTTTATGGCATTGCCAATTAGGTTGATTAAAATTTGGCTTAGCTTTCCTTTGTCCGCCAAAATATGAGTCGGAACGTTTGGTTCTACCCAATAATTTAATTCTAATTTTTTATCAAGCGCCTTAGGGGCATTAATATTTAAGGCTTCTTCTATACATTCAATCAAAGAAAAAGATTCTTGAAGCAATTGGTTTTGTCCAGATTCTATTTTGGAAAAGTCTAAGATTTCATTGATAATAATCAACAAGCGTTCGCCACTTATTTTGATCGCATTGAGCAACTCATCCTGCTCCATGGTCAATTCGGTATCATTTAGCAAGTCTGTCATTCCGATCACTCCATTCATAGGCGTTCGAATTTCGTGACTCATATTGGCTAAAAATTGAGATTTGGCTTGTGTTGCCTGTTCTAGCTCTTTGTTTTTTTGTTGCAAGATCTTGCGATCTATTTCAAAACGATTTTTGAAGGTGTGGATGACTCGACCTGATAACAAGATGGTGGCAATAGTTGAAATAAGAATTTCGTAGGTAAGTACTTCCGGAGAGGCACGATTGACAATTAATTGAGGGTAAAAGTATTGAATGAAGATTAAGATGCTAAATGTGATTGCAAAAAGCGTCATTCCTAAGACACGTATTTCTTTTGGCATTATGACAATGAAAATAACAAACGCCAGGATAAAAATAATAGGAACATCGCTGTAAAAACCTCCTTTTAAACACCATATAAGAGATAATATGATTAAGGTATAAATGATGAAGGTGCGCAATAAGATTTCAAACCATTTTTTTTGATTGGACAATACATAAATGAGGCAATAAAAGATAGAGCTTATGCCTATTAATATCCTAGAGGAAAGCGCACAGTCTAATATAAGGACCGTTATTGTGAAAAAAATGGACGCAAGGGCAGAATAAAAAATAACCAAATGAAAGATCTCTTCTTCCAAAGAAAGATCTTGATGTGTATTATGAAAGAATCGTTTTAATGAAAATTTAAACATGAAGAACACGTGTTATTTTAGGGGGATTTTCGTTGAAATTAAATGGAGTGACAAAATCGGAGGATGTATGCGTTACGCTTTCTTTTAAATCGGTAAATTTATCTACTAAGCACAAGACCTAAGAACAACCAGAATAATAAGTAGAGGATCACCCATGAAGTTAAATGGATAGCTTTACTCTTATTAAACACAGCATTCGATAAAAGTTTAAGGTAATTTAGGCAAAAAAAAGTATTTTTCACTTTTCCAAAAGCTAATAAGCTTAAATATATTTTAATGCTTAGGGTTAATAACTCTAAAGGGATTAAAAAATATTATTCCTCAAAGCTATTTACTTATAAATAGATGATTTTTAAATCATTGATTATCAGTTGTTTATTTTTTAAAATATTTTTTTTTGAACTTAATTAGGGCAAATGAGGACGAATCCGTACTTTTGCACACTAAATAAACTAGACGATCAATTGTTTCCCTACGTTAAATATAGTTAAAGTCCTTTCTCTACATTTGATTAGAAGTGAAATTTAGGCTTAGGAAGACAAAAAAGCAGTTAATTTAGATTACTGCCCCAAAAGTGGTACACAATATGTATATACCAAATAGAAAAATACTTTATCCTTAGGTGAAATCATAAAGATAAGGGATTGAAATAAGCTGTTCTGATTAATTAAAAGAAGGCAGTTTATGGATGACAACAGATTATAAATTACAAATTAAATTTAAAAAGAACCAAGATGAAAAATGTCTTAAATCTATTATCAGTTTTAACCGTGATTGCATTTATGGCATTGGGTACAACTGCCAATGCTCAAAAAATAGCTTATGTCGATTCTGACGCAATTGTTCCTGAAATGCCAGCATACAAACGTGCAAAATCAGAAGTAGAGGCTTATGGAAAGCAATTGCAAAAAGTGTTAGAAGGAAAACAAAAAGATGCTCAGAGTTACTACCAAGAAATTATGCAAAAAGCGCAAAATGGTGAGTTGACTCCTAAGCAAGAGCAAGAAGCACAAGCTAAATTGCAAAAGATGCAAGAAGATCTTCAAAAAGAAGCAGCTGATGCAGATCGTAAATTAGCAGCAAAAGAAGGTGAATTGACAGAGCCACTTTACAAAGAGTACAAAACTGCTCTAGAAAAAGTAGCAAAAGAAAATCAGTACAACTACATCCTAGACAAAAAGATGTTGTTGTATTCTGACGGCGGTATTGATGCTACAGAAAAAATTAAAACAGCTTTGGGTATTTCTTGGTAAATTTCCAAAGTGTTATAAGATATTTAAAACTATAGTCCCTTTTGCGAAAGGGACTATTTTTGTTTATATTAGATCCTATTGAAGCATAACAGATATACTCAGAATTAAAAGATATATATGAAAAAGTACCTCCAAACTAAATGGCTTTTGCTCTTGTTGATCGGTGGTGGTGTAGCATTGGCTACTAGTGGTCGGTTTTTGAAAATTTCTCAAAGTATGGAGAATTTTGCAGCCGCCTATCGTATTATAAACAATCAATATGTAGATGAAACGGACCCCAATCAACTGATGCGTATTGGTATTGATAGTATGTTAGGACATATGGATCCTTATACCAATTATTTTTCTGAAGCGCAGATGGTGCAAGTGAGAATGGGGGTAAAAGGAGGATGGGATGGCATTGGTATTGAATTGACTAAAAACGATGGAAAGATTGTTATTGGAGAGTTGGTAGAAGATACGCCAGCAGAAGCAAATGATCTGCGTGTAGGAGATGTGTTACTTAAAATTGATGGGACGGTTTTGGAGGATCGAAAGATAGAAGATGTTTCACAGACCTTGCAAGGGAAAGCTGGAACTAAAGTAAGTATCGAGGTGATGCGTCCTTCAACGGGAAAGGTTAGAGAACTGACGATAGAACGAACAAAAGTGACCAAAAAAAATGTGCCTTACTATGGCATGTTGGATGAAGAGACGGGCTACATTGTGTTGACTACTTTTTCTCAGAGAGCAGGAGGCAATGTGCAGGATGCTTTTAAAGCATTACAGTCTGAACACAATCCCAAACAAGTTATTCTTGATCTAAGGAATAATGGGGGTGGGTTTTTGATTGAGGCGGTTAATATTTGTAATATCTTTTTAGGGAAGGGCAATGAGATTGTTTATACAAGGGCTAAGATTCCAGAATGGGATCGTTCTTTTAAAACCTTAAATGCACCTATTGATACGGAAATTCCATTGATTGTTTTGATGAATGGAAGCTCGGCTTCTGCTTCTGAAATTGTGGCTGGTGCTTTGCAAGATATGGATAGAGCGGTTTTGTTAGGTCGTAACTCTTTTGGCAAGGGCTTGGTTCAGAATACGAAAGATATTGGATACAGTTCTAAGGTTAAATTAACAACAGCTAAGTATTATATTCCTAGTGGTCGTTGTGTACAAGCGCTAAATTATAAAGATGGGGTGCCTGTAAAGGTGGCGGATTCTTTGCGTCAGGAGTTTGTGACCCAAAGTGGGCGTAAGGTTTATGATGGTAAAGGCTTAGAGCCTGACTATAAGGTGAAGGAGGCAGAGAAAAGCGTTTTGTTAAAAGCTTTAATTCAAGAGAATCTTATTTTTGATTATGCGAATATCTATCGAGAGGAATACGATTCTATTGTTCCTGCGAAAGAATTTAATTTGTCAGACGATGCCTTTAATGATTTTGTTGCTTATGCTACTGCAAAATGGTTGAAATATGAAACTAGTACAGAAAAAGCCTTAGAGAAGTTAGAGAAACAAGCTCAAAAAGAAGGCACTTATGCCGGCTTAGCCGATCAGTTTAAACGAACGAAAGCTAGTATTAAAGCAGAGAAAGCAACGAGTTTTGAAAAGAATAAAACAGAAGTAAAAGAATATTTGGAGCAAGAAATTGTTGGTCGTTATTATTATATGACAGGACAAGTGGAAAATCGTTTGGCTCGCGATACAGATGTTGCTGAAGCAATAAAATTATTTAAAGACAAAGAGCGTTTTGAGAAATTATTAAAACCTTAGTCACAAGCTTCTTAATAGTAACGTTTTAGAATTACAAACCCTTCCAATCGTAAATAATCTTGTCGTATGAAATTGATACATCAATTAAAAAATAAAACAATGCTTGGTCTAGTCATCGTACTTGGACTATTTGGCATTTCTACAGAACTCAATGATTTTGAAATTGCTAAAAACTTAGAAATTTTTTCCAATATTTATCGAGAGTTAAATACTTTTTATGTAGACGAGGTAGATCCAGAATATTTGATGGAGACAGGCGTAAACGCTATGTTGAATAGTTTAGACCCTTACACGACTTATATTCCTGCCGATGAAGTAGCGCAATTTCGTTCTACCATAACTGGAAAATATGGCGGCGTTGGCGCATCTATTCTCAAAGGAAAAGAACACATTATTATCTCCTTGCCTTATGAAAATGGTCCTGCACAGAAAGCTGGTCTAAAGGTGGGCGATCGAATGCTTGAAATAGATGGTAACAATGTAGTGGGGGCAAGTATGCAAGATATTAGTACTCAAATGCGTGGCGCTCCAAATACAGATGTGACGATTAAAGTTGCTCGTGATGGGGCTGCTGACCCTTTGTCTTTTACCTTAACAAGAGAAGAAATTAAGTTGACCAACACGCCTTATTATGGTATGTTGGAAGACAATACGGCTTATATTGTGTTGAATTCTTTTTCAGAAAATGCAGGTAAAAATGTTGCCAAGGCTTTGACTAGTCTGAAAGAAAAGCATGACGTGAAAGGAGTGATTTTGGATTTGCGTGGTAATACGGGAGGTCTGTTAACGGAAGCGGTGAATGTTGCGAATGTCTTTTTGGACAAAGGTTCTATGATTGTACAAATTAAGGGACGTGATAAGGCGACACAGCAAGTATTCCGCACGCTAAACAATCCAATAGACAACGAAGTGCCTGTTTGTGTGTTGATTAATAAATCGTCTGCTTCTGCTTCTGAAATTGTTGCTGGAGCAATTCAGGATTTGGATAGAGGAATTATTATTGGACAACGTTCTTATGGAAAGGGCTTAGTTCAAAATACTAGAAATTTGAGTTTTGGAGCGAAGATTAAATTGACAACAGCTCGTTATTATATTCCTAGTGGTCGTTGTATTCAAGCATTGCGTTACAAAAATGGAAAACCAGAACAAATCGCAGATTCTTTGCAAACGCCTTACGAAACCATGGGTGGACGTTCTGTGTATGCAGGAGGAGGCATTAAACCTGATATTTTTGTAGACAATACCGCTTTCTTGAAAATCATGTCTACTTTGAATAAGGATTTATACTTATTTGATTTTGCAGCAGCTTACGAACTCAAACATAAAACAATTGCTAAACCCAGCGAGTTTCAATTAACAGACGATGACTTTGAAAATTTCTTGACCTTCCTAAAAGAGAAAGGCTATGCTTATAAAACAGAAACAGAGATGCTGTTGGAACAATTAGAAGCAAAAGCAGAAAAAGAAGCTTATTCTAAGGTGATGCAATCTGAATTGGACGATATCAGAAAGGTCTTGTCAATATCTGGTCAAGATGAATTGAGAAAGCAAAAAGGACGTTTGATGCACTTATTAGAACGTTATATTGTGACTCGTTATTATTACGAAAAAGGTTCTCTGGAAACAGGCATGCGTTTGGATAAAGAAATTGAAGCGGCTCAAAAAATGTTTGCAGATCCAAGTATTTATGAGCAAACATTGAAGCCTACTAAATAGAGTGATTAAGTAAGAAGTTTCGTTCTTTGACAAATCTTCTCACGCAGTAAATCGTGTGGTAATAGTTTAAACCACTTTTTTATTAGACGGTATGAGTCGTAAGTTATAAGTAGGAAGTCGTATGTTTTCTTTTGACAATAAACGACTTACGACTTCCTACTTAAAACTTATATCCTAATTCATAGCTGTTAAAAGATAGCCTATGTTTTAAACTCCACACGATTTACAAAAGAACCAGAAGTTTTAAAGCTATAACTGTGCCTTAGAAATTACACTTATTCCAAATGGAAGAAATAATACAACCAAGACATTTTTTTGATCCACCCCTCTTTTTGGATGGAATGCACCCTACTGTATTGGGTTTTGGTGGACCAGTTCTGTTTTTAATTCTTTTTATGGCAATAAATAGAGCTAAATTAAGTCTAGGTATTTTAATATTAGTGCTGTTGTTATTGTACTTTTTTTCTGTGATAACAGGGGCTGCTTTGCAAAGTACAATAGGAAATAGACCCTCTTCTTTTGTGGCAGCCTTTTGGGCACCAATGGTTTACTGTTCTATGGCGACCGTTTTGGTGCGGGTATTTCATAAACCGCCAGAAAAAGGGAGTTCGGGCTACGATCATTTAATTCATTAATCATCAATAAGAATAAAAAGGTCATTCGCAATCCTGTGAATGACTTTTGTTATAATAAGCAATAGTTCGATAATTCACTGAACTAATAATAAGAATATGTTGAGAATAGAAAAAGCAAATTTAACACAGCTAAATAGGATTATTGCCCTATATCGAGCTTGTGGTAAAAAAATGGAAGAAGAAGGCTTTGACAATTGGGGCGATTTTTACCCGCCAGCAGCATTAATCCAAGAAGACATTGAGTCAGAGGCTTTATTTTGCCTCCTAGAAGGGGAGGAATTGTTGGGCGTAATTGTTTTAAATGAAGTGCAACCCGCCCAATTTGAAGCCGTTCAGTGGCAGTATACAGCAGCCGTATGTTTGATTGTTCATCGTTTGGCGATTGCTGTAGAAGCACAAAAGAAAGGCTATGCAAAAAAGTTGATGGAATTTGCAGAACTGTATGCTCTAAAAAACGCTTATAGCGCTATTCGATTGGATGCTTATAGTATAAATGAGGGGCTCTTGAAATTTTATAGACAACTAGGCTATCAAAGCACCAAAGAAACTATATCTTTGGGGGCTAAATGGAAACATTCTTTCACTTGTTTTGAAAAAAGGGTGTTAATTTCATTCAAAATATAATTCTACAAACGATTAAATTAACTATACTTCGTGTAGAACCCGAAGGTCTCAGCGTAGCTAAACTCCACGAAGTATTAAATTAATAGAATGACTAGAAGTACAAGACTAGGCTTAATGGCTGGTTTTTTATCAATGATGTTTATAAGCCTATTATATGTCATAGATCCAGTTTTTTTGGTAAACGGTTACGAACGGCTTACCTTATTGTTATTTGTTTTGACGATTGTTTATGCGATCCAGCAGGAACGCAGAACGAGCTTGACCGTCCGTAGGATTCAAGATTTGAAAGAGACAACTGCTACAGCAGAAGTTGATGACAGCGAGGATTTTGCTTCTTTTGGAGAGTTGTTACAAATAGGATTTAGAACCTATGTAATTGCTTATTTTATCAAGTTCACGTTTGTCTATTTTTTGTTTAACTATTACGATCCAAGCCTTATTGAATTGGTTCGAGATGCTAGTGTTGAGGTCTATAAGAGTTTTCAGGACTTCTCTAGCGATACGCAAGAAATGATCGAACAGAAGATAGCAAAGTACAAAGAGGGAGAATTTGGTCCAAGTTTGCGTGATCCAATTGGAATTGTGATGGAGTTATTGATTGGTCTTTTTGTTGCCTTTATGACGGCATTATTCTATAAACGAGATCGTCCAGAGTATTAAAATATTATCAAAGAAGCTTTATTATCAATAAATATTGCCTAGTATAAAACAATAAAAAAGGTATGGATACAATAAAATATGGATTAAAATTCGCAGCAGTTGGAGGACTTTTATACTTGCTAGGACTTTATTTAATTCATTTAGGAGGATTAGATTTTTCTTCGATTTCAGATTGGTGGTTTCGTGGAATTTTAGTGTTTTTTGTTCTCATAACTATTGTCGTTAAGAAAGGACAGAACAATGGTTTTTTGAACTTTGAGGAAGGGTTTAAGGTAGGCATGGTCACCACTGTATTTTTAACTGTTTTTATTGCTATTGGTACTTGGTTGTATTGCGATTATTTGAACCCAATGTATACGGACAATTATAAAGAGCAATATAGAGCATTGCATTATGAACAAATGATGCGAGAATATATTGCTAAAAAATGGGAGCGAGATACCATTACGCCTGGAGCCATAGACACGGTTCAAGGAGGATTGGATTTGAATGAGAAATATGTCGGACATTTATTTACAACAGCAGGGCAAGTACAAAGTAATTTTTTACACAGCTTTTTTTGGGGCATTATGATTAGCCTTACAGTAGCTTTGTTGGCTAGAAATGTTGACGAAGATTAAAGGTTACCTATTGTTTTTTCGTCCATACAATAGATCCCTTATTATCAAAAAAACTAACATAAATAGGCATGAACCCAAATATATCAATTGTAATTCCATTATTAAACGAAAGTGAATCTTTGCCCGAATTAGAAGCTTGGATACGCAGGGTAATGGACGCTAATAAGTTTTCTTACGAAGTGGTTTTTATAGACGATGGGAGTACCGATAATTCTTGGGAGGTAATCGAAACTCTAAGGAAACTAAATCCGAATGTAAAAGGATTGAAGTTTCGACGAAATTATGGAAAATCAGCAGGCTTGAGCGAGGGCTTCAAAGCCGCTACAGGAGATGTTGTGTTTACGATGGATGCTGATTTGCAAGACTCGCCCGATGAGTTGCCTGAGATGTACAGAATGGTTATCGAAGAGGGCTACGACTTGGTTTCTGGGTGGAAACAGAAGCGTTTTGATTCTTTTATCAAGAATAATACAAGTAAAATTTACAACTGGACGACTCGTAAAATGTCGGGCATTCAGTTGCATGGTTTTAATTGTGGACTCAAAGCTTATAAAAGAGCAGTTATTAAGAATATTGAAGTCTATGGTGAAATGCATCGCTATATTCCTGTGATTGCCAATAATGCAGGTTTTTCTAAAATAGGAGAGAAGGCAGTGATACACCAAGCTAGAATTCATGGCACAACCAAGTTTGGTGCTGCCCGTTTTATTCGTGGACCATTGGATTTATTGTCCATTATGTTTGTTGGACGCTTTGGAAAACGCCCCATGCATTTGTTTGGCTTGTGGGGAAGTATCTTGTTTGGCTTAGGCTTTATTTCTGCGGCAATTATAGGTTTTTCTAAGCTCTATTATTTAGGAAAAGGACTGGACATGCCTTTGGTCACCACTTCTCCGTATTTTTATATTGCGTTGACTTGTATGATCATGGGAACACAGTTGTTTTTAACGGGTTTCTTGGCAGAATTAATCGCCAGAAATGCTCCCAATAGAAATCAATATGGCGTGGATGAGTTTTTGGGTTTGGATGAAGTGAAAACGGCAGGGAAAATTAACTTAGAAGTCTTGGAAGATTTATTGACGAAGCAACGTATCCTAATTCAAGAAGATTTGAACGATAAAAAATAGCCCTATGAATGAGCTCTTGTTGGATGATTTGGAACACGATAAATTAAAACAAGCAGGGTTTTGGTTGCGTTTAAGAGCCACTTTTGTGGATATAATGATACTTCTTATCTTCACTGGTTTTTTTGGGATACTCTTATCTTTGGTCTATTATGCGATGCCTTCGGAAATGCTTTATGATACAGGTTGGATGCTTTGGGGCGTTTTATGTCTTTTGTATAATCCATTAATGGAGTCTAGCAAATCTCAAGGATCGCTAGGGAAATTAGTGTTTAATTTCAAAGTGGTTGATAAAGATGGAGGACGTCTGACTTTTGGACATGCTTTGCTACGCTTTGTCGCAAAATTGCTATCTTTTGCTTTGTTTTTTGCTGGTTTTATAATGATTGGACTGAGTGATAAAAAAGAAGGTTTGCACGATATGATTGTGAAAACGTCTGTGATTAGTACACAAAAAGAATAATTATTAAAGGATATGGAAGAGGACTTATTGGATGATTTTCAAGCTTCAAATGCTTCTGAAAAAATGGTTCATGCCTCCTTTCAAAAACGTTTGTTGGCAACAGGGATCGATCTTTTCATTTTACTAGGAATTTATATCGTTTCTAGTGGTTTGATTATTGAACTCACTCAATCTTCTTTCATCTATGCCTATTTAGAATTAATTTCTTTTATAAGCATTACATTTTACGTCGCTTTTGCAGAAAGTAGTGCCCAACAAGGAACCTTTGGGAAACAATTTCTAAAAATAAAGGTCGTTAATAAACAAGGAAAAAGAATTGAATTTATGCACGCTCTAGGGCGTTTTGGAGTTAAATGGGCTTTATGTCCCGTCATATTGCCAGCTCTTTTGTTTAATAATAAAAACGGACATGGAGATATTTTAGACACCTATGTAATTGAAAATAAGCCAGGAATAAATGGGTAGTGAATTATTGGATGACTTAGATTATTTAGATGAAAGGATTCCGAAACAAATTTATAGTGGGTTTTGGATACGTTTAGGAGCTGCTATTTTTGATTGGATTGCGCTCTTGATTATCCTTTTATTTTGGGTAGCGCTAGGAGGTTTATTAGGCTTGATTGTGCCTAATTCTACTGCTGTAGTAGAGTTTTTACAAACTATGGGCACGCTAATAATTATGTTTTTGTATTTTCCTTTCTGCGAATCCAGTCGTTATCAAGCCTCTATTGGTAAGTATCTTTTTGGAATGAAAGTCGTCGATAAGGAGGGGAAGAGAATTGAATTTTGGAGGGCTTTAGCTCGACTTATTTCAAAAGGCTTGTCTTACATGTTCCTGTTTATTGGTTTTATAATGATTGCTTTTTCGAAGAACAAACAAGGTTTACACGATTTGATAGTAGGCACTTATGTAGTACAACGATAGAAAAATAGGTATGAGTAATGAGTTATTAGATGATTTATCTAAGTTAGATTTCTTGGAAGAGAAGTTGAAGGAGCCAATTTCTGTAGGAGGTTTGCTTCGTTCCACGGCTTTCTTTTTTGATTTTATTACAATAATTGTGCTTGGCGCAATAGTAGGGGTCTTTACAATTGTTTTGGGATTTATGATACCAGAAGTTATCTCGTCCTTAGTAAATAAGCTCTTGTATTTAAGCTTGTTATTACTTTATTATCCTGTATTAGAATCTAGTCGACTGCAAGCATCTATAGGTAAGTTTGTTGTTTCTATAAAAGTGGTTGATGAAAAAGGCGAACGCCTTAGTTTTGCAAGAGCTTTTGGACGCTTATTGTCAACAGGAATAGCTTGTGTGCCCCTTTTTATTGGTATTATGATGATTGGGCTTACAGATAAAAAAGGCATGAACGACATGATGTCAGACACTTATGTTGTTATGAATAATAAGACTTCGTAGATTTTTTGTTTTAGCTACGCTGAGCCTTCGGGTTCTATCGAAACACAAAAAAGCATCTATGAATCTATTTGATTATCAGTATTTTAATTTAAGGAGTGTCAGGATTTTATTTTTCTGATAATCAAATAGATACGATTTTATACGAAGTATTGAAACAAAAAAAGATGAAAATAGTAATTATAGGTCCAGCACATCCCTTACGAGGGGGACTGGCAGAGTTTAACGAACGAATTGCAAGAGAATTTATAAGTGCAGGAGATACTGTCGAAATGGTGACCTTTAGTTTACAATACCCCAATTTCTTGTTTCCAGGAAAAACACAGTATTCTGAGGAGGAAAAACCAAGCGATTTGTCGATTGATGTCGCTATGAATTCAGTCAATCCATTTAACTGGTTGTCTGTGGGCAAGAAGATTCGAAAGATGCAGCCCGACTTGGTTATCTGTCGATTTTGGTTGCCTTTTATGGGACCTTGTTTGGGGACGATTCTAAGACAAATTAAAAAGAACAAAAAAACTAAAATTGTTTCGATTATAGACAACATCATTCCGCATGAAAAGCGGATTGGCGACAAGGCTTTTGCTTCTTATTTTGTAAAGCCTGTGGATGGTTTTGTGGTCATGTCTCGCTCTGTTGAAACGGAGTTGCAAACCTTTATTACCAAGGAACAAAAGGTAAGTTATATTCCACATCCTATTTACGATAGTTATGGAGCGCATTGGGACAAAAAAGTGGCTTGCAAAGCGTTGGACTTACCTTCTGAACAGGCTTATTTATTATTTTTTGGCTTTATCAGAAAATACAAAGGTTTGGATATTCTATTGGAAGCGATGAGCGATCCTAGAATTAGAGCTTTGGGGGTGAAATTGATGGTTGCTGGAGAGTTTTATGATAATGAAACGGCTTATCATGAATTGATAGAGAAGCATCAATTGCAAGATTTATTAGTTTTGAGAACTGATTATATTGCTAAAGATAAAGTTGGGGCTTATTTTGGTGCGGCTGATATGGTGGTTCAACCTTATCGAACAGCTACTCAAAGTGGTATTTCTCAATTGGCCTACCATTTTGAAGTGCCGATGTTGGTCACCAAAGTTGGTGGTTTGCCAGAGGTCGTGGAACACGATAAAGTCGGTTATGTAGTTGCTCCTAGCAATCCTAAAGAAGTAGCGGATGGTATTGTTGATTTTTATAATAATAATCGAGCAGCAGAATTTAAAAAAGGCGTGCAGGAGCGCAAGGCAGATTTCTCTTGGGAGAATTTGTTGAATGGAATAAAGAATTTGGTTAAATAGTTAGGCTCTTTTGCAAATCGTGTGGAGTTTTAAATTAAAGGTAGCTCTTAACTAATTTTTAGATTTTAGATACTAGATTTTAGATCGCTGCGCTTTTAGACTAAAAAATGACTAATCAGTCATTTAGTCTAAAATCTAATATCCAAGAGCGCAGCGATCTAATATCTAAAATAGTTAAACTCGAAGCCTGCTTTTAAGTATTACTACACGATTTGTCAAAGAACGAATAGTTATTATAAAAAGATAAGCCAATTTGAAAATTTGAAAATGTCTACACTCTTGATATTTTTTCTAGATTTAGAATGAAATATTAAAATTAGACAAGTCCAAAAAATAAAAAAAAATGAAACACAATCACGAAAAATTATACGAAACGTTTGGCGAGTTGCTTTATGTTGTTGCAATGGCAGATGGCTTGATTCAAGAAGCCGAATTGAGCGCCTTAGAAAATGTCTTGGCAACACACCCTTGGGCAGCAGATATTAAGTGGTCTTTTAATTACGAGCGCAAAAAAGAACGTGGGGTAGAAGAGGTCTATGCAAGAGTTTTGGATTACTGTACCAATGCAGGTCCAAGCCCTGAATATCAAAATATGATTGAAGTGATGGAAGCGATCGCAAAGGCAAGTGATGGCATTGATGCAGACGAAAAAGAGGTCATGGATACGTTTAGTAAGACCTTAATTCAAAAGTTCAAGAACGATATTGAAGGGATTAAGTAAAGAGGTCTTTTTTTTATTTGATAATTTGAAGATTTGAAAAGGATTATAAGCACCATTTTCAAATCTTCAAATTGTCACATTTTTAAAGAAGGAAGTCCTTATTCCCCTTCTCCTTTGTAAGGATCGTCTTCCTCGTTGTTGTTGTTTAAGTCAGCCAAAGGAGCCTCTTCCATGTTGTTTTTTAAGTCTGCCAAAGGATCTAGCTCATTATGAACAGGTGTTGGATGATGAATTGGCTCCATAGGATGTTCAGGTTGAGCAGTAACAATTGTTGTTGCAGGTTGTGTGGTCACAACGCTTGTTGTTGGCTGAACAGTAGTAGCAGCAGGCGCAACCATATAAACAGGCTGCACGACATTATTCTTAATATCAGCATTATTAGCAGAATTAAATAAACTAGAAATGATATTTTGAATACTAGCCATGATATTAAAGGTAAACGTATCGCTATAACCGACAAAAAAGGCGACCAATAAAGGAAGTAAGGCATTTTGGCTTTTACCCGTTAAGATCAAACTAAATAAAGCCAAATAGATGGCAGAACCCATCACGACTCCTAAAACTGGACGAATGATGACCCATTTGAGCGGGTCTCCAAATTTGTGAATAGGTTCTTTGTTGAACTGCGTCAACATAGCGGCAAAACTACCAATGAAACTCCAAATACACACGCCCAAAGGAATTCCTAAAATGGGATAATCCTTAATGTCTTTCCAACTGATGTCAAAGTAATAGAAACCATACAATAGAAAGAGAAAGGCAAGTAATATAACAGACATGCCAATTAAAAAGCTATTTTTAGTCTTTTTGGCGCGCTCATAATCTTGAGCTCTTAATGAAATGATTTCCTTTTCACTGGCTTTCATTTCATTAAAAATACTAACCATATAAACCGCCGAACTAATAGAAGATTTTGTATCATCATCATCATCTCCTTTCTGATCTTCAAGGATCATTTTTTGTTCAGAAGCCTTGATTTGGTTGAGTTCTACCTCTGCTTGATCATGAAAATCATCAAAGCGAATTTTGTCAAGTACTTCTGTCATCTGCCCCTCCATCTGAATGGCCTTGTCGGTAATTTCAGGAAAAATAGAATCTATTCTTATTCGGTCAAAAGTCAATTGATCAACAATGATTTTTAGCTCTGTAATGGTACTTTGTGTAATTTCCCCACGTTCCAATTCATTGATTTCAGTTAACAATTGGCTATACTCATCCGTTTTATGAAGGTATTCTGTTTGGTAAGGCAACTCGGCACTTTTTGCATTCATCAATGCCTTATGCAAATGGCGTAAGTTAGCTAGGTTTTCACGAATATTCTGTATAAGTCCCTTGGCACGAGTCTCTACATCAGCAGCCCGCATATTCTCAGAAGGCTTACTCCAATTGATGGGTTTTTTTAGCATTACTTTCGGAGCCGTTGGTTGCTGTACATGCACAGTAGGAGCCATCTGCTGAAGTATAATAGGTTGCTGTACTTGTTGTACTTGCTGTATTTGATTGGGATTGTTCGTAGGCATTGTCTGTGGTTTGTGTTATAAACGGTTCGGCAAATGGTCAGAAATGAGCTTTGATCTTTTTATTTAAAAAAATGGTTCTTTTGCAAATTGAGTGGAGTTTAAAACACAGGCTATTTTTTAACAGCTATAAATTGGGATATAAGTTTTAAGTAGAAAGTCGTAAGTCGTTTATTATCAAAAGAAAACATACGACTTTCTACTTAGAACTTACGACTCATGCTGTCTAATAAAAAAATGATTTAAAGTATTACCACACGATTTGTCAAAGAACGAAAAAAATGATCTACATCAAGTTACTAAAAAAGAAAAGGTATCACAAATTTTATTATCACAAATCGTAATTGCTTGATTAAAGAAGTTTTAAACAAGCTTTTAAGCTATCTCTCCAATACGGAATTTCTAGTGCAAAAGTTGCTTTTATTTTATTTTTGTTTAATAAACTAAAATGCGGGCGTTTTGCAGGTGTTGGATAATCCTTGGTTTCAATAGGGTTTGTTTTGCATTCAATCTCTTCTAGTTCAAAAATGGCTTGGGCAAAATCAAACCAAGAGCAAACTCCTTCATTACTATAATGGTAAATACCTGTAAAGTCGCTTGGATTTTGTTGTATAATGTCCAAGATGGCTTTTGCCAAATCTCTAGCATAAGTAGGGCTGCCAATTTGGTCAAAGATAATGCTGAGTTGATCTCTATCCTTGCCCAAACGAATCATAGTTTTTACAAAATTGTTTCCAAAAGAAGAGTAAACCCAAGAAGTACGAATGATGAGCGTTTCAGGATTACTACTCAAAGCCAATGTTTCACCTTCTAATTTTGTACTACCATAAACGCTATGAGGGCTAGTGGCATCTGTTTCCTTAAAAGGCGTGTTTTGACTATTATGATACACATAATCCGTCGAAATTTGCACCAACCTAGTTTGATGTTTTTGACAAGCTAAGGCTAAATTTTGAGGCCCAAGTGCATTGACCAAATGAGCTATTTCTTTATCTGATTCTGCTTTGTCAACAGCCGTATAAGCAGCGCAATTGATGCAATAATCAAAGGTGTCTGCCTCAAAAAAAGCCTGTACAGCCTCTTGATTACCAATGTCTAAATCTTCTTTGTCTACAAAGACAAAAGAAAAATTAGGATAATTATTTGCCAAGCTTTGCAATTCGCTTCCAACTTGTCCGTTGGAGCCTGTTACTAAAATATGCATGTTTGTAAGTTTCTAAAGAAGGTGTGAAAAGAGAAAATGGAAGCGCTGATTAAACTCATCTTATGCAAGAATTTTTTAATGCTATTGTAAACTTATGCTTGAATACTCAAATCCATTTGAATGCTAAATGTTTAATTTTGAATGCTAAATGCACATAATAGAATAATATGGCATTAAAAATTTAACATTCAGCATTAAACATTAAAATGAAGGTGCTAAGCCATTTGCTGTAAATTGAGCGAACACATCAATTTTCTGCGTAAGATCAGTTATTTAAAAGGTAAAACTACCTCGATGTTCCCCTAAGACAGGCAAAATCAAATCCTTTTCAGATAACTGAGCTTTGCTTAAATCAACTCTCCAATCAATTTTTAATTGCGGGTCGTTGTAAATAAGACCCCCTTCACTTTCTTTGTTATAAAAATTGTCACATTTATAGAAAAATTCAGCCGTTTCGGACAGCACCACATAACCATGTGCAAAACCTCTTGGCACAAAAAGCTGCTTTTTATTTTCTGCACTTAGTTCTATTCCATAAGATTGTCCATAAGTAGGAGAGCCTTCTCGCAAATCGACGACCACATCTAGAACAGAACCTTCGATGACACGCACCAATTTGGCTTGTGCATGTTCTCCCAATTGATAATGCAAGCCTCGTAAAACACCATAAGTAGAGCGTGCTTGATTGTCTTGAACAAAATCGGCAGCAATGCCACCTTCTTTAAAGCTATTGGCATTATAACTCTCGTAAAAATAGCCTCTATGGTCTCCAAAAACTTTAGGTTCAAAAACAATAAGCCCAGGAAAATCGGTTTTGATAAATGGCATAATTTGTCTGCTGATTTTAGTAGTAATTTTAGTAATGTCTATTCTCTAA
>CALDEP010000052.1 GCA_937942475.1 uncultured Aureispira sp. | reverse complement strand
TTAGCATTGATTTTTCCTTCGATCGTAACAGAAGCTTCTTGGACTCGTTGTAATATGATTCTCATTGGATGAAATTTAAGACCTGATTTGATACAGGGATATATTGAAAATTAAACTATATTTTAGTGCTTAGTACAGCGGTTCTCACAATAAACAGAATTATATTTTTTTATAATTTAATCAACCTAATGAGTTGTTAATGAATCCATTCGGCAATCAAAGGGTTGTAGCTTTAGTTTTACTATTTGTTCTTTTTTTTGCTAAAAGAACCAAAATCTAGGGTTTGGATTACGATTGGATGGCTTTTACTGCTCGAATACTGTACTTGGCGAATGCTGCGCTCGCCAAGTACGGACGTATTCTTCGCAGAAGCCATTACCCAATCTACATCACACCCATTCAAAAGCAGTGATATTTATTTGATAATCAAATAATAAGCAATTAGTAAATATAAATTTCTATATCGTGAGAACCACTGATATTTTGTGCCTTAAACTTACCTATCGAAACAAGGTCACATCACCTGTTAGAATCTCTGTGCGTCCATCAATTAACAAGACTTCTACGAAATAAACAAACACGCCTGTATTCATTTTTTCTCCTCTAAAAGTACCATCCCAACCATAGCCTGTGAAATTAGGCGGGAAGTTTTGCTGCTCAAAAACGAGTTCTCCCCAACGGCTAAAAACCCGAAAAGATTTTACTTCTTGAACATCACCAGGGCTATAAACAAGCAGCAGATCATTTTCGCCATCGTCATTTGGACTAAAAGCATTTGGGACAAAGACTCGAACATTTTCGTCTACTTTGATGGTGAAAACAGTCGAATCCAGACAACCTTGAATGTCCGTTCCTGTGATCGTATAGGTCGTTGTTTCAGGAACTTGTATGCTAGGCGTTTGACAATCCGTACAGCTCAAACCAATAGAAGGACGCCACTCATATTGAACGGGCGTTAAGGTGTTTTGGCGGACGCTTCCCAATACAATGTCTCCAATTTGGATGCTAGTATCGTTGGGCGCTTGAATGTCTAATTTGAAAAGGGGGGCGTTTAGCGTAAATTGAATGTCATCTCTACAGCCAAAAGCATCTTTCGTTTTAAGGCTATAAACGCCACTTGTGAGGTTTGAAAACTGTACACTACTTTCAAAAGCACCATTGTCTAAAGCATACGTGTAGGGGGGATAACCTCCTGTGCTATTATCAACTTGTATAGCACCATTATCTCCATCTTTACATTGGACATTTTGGGTGGTAATGTTGGTGATAATATCAACCTGTTCGGCAATAATACTATCAGAAATAGTCAGGGCACAACCTGTTGCGCCTGTGATGGTCACCGTATAATTTCCTACGGCTAAGTTGTTTGCAATTAGACCTGTTTGCCCATTACTCCATAAATAAGTCAAGGGTTGAGAGCCACCCGTAGCACTTAGCTCAATAACTCCTGTGTTTTGCTCGCAAATAATATTGGTGCTAGTCGTACTAAGAATCAAAGGTGGTGTCGTTAAAGTAAAGGTCGTTGGATCTCCAATCGTTAACGTATTTGGATTGTCAGAACTAATACTGTCTTTGAGGGGCAAAGGTAAATTGCTTAAAATAGCTTGATTGGTATAACTAGTTGCCGCATAATCACAAGGAATAATTGCGTCCATACTAAAAGAAGAAATTCCTTTAGGAAGGCTGTCTATCGTGAAATGAGCGAGATTATTACCCAAGGTATTGGTATTGCCCGATAAAGCTAAGTTAGTAATATTATAAGGATTAGAACTCCATTGAAAGCCATTTGTCAAGACATCATCAAAGACTAAGGCAGCATTAATATCGTAAAACGATTGATTAAAAAATTCAAAGGTATAGGTAATGGTATCTCCAGCTTGAAAGTTTCCAGCAACAGATTTGGTCATTTCTACCCCAAAAGAACAGGAACAGCCATCATTACTAGATTTGGTAGGACCAGTTCCAACCAATTGCCCAATTCCTGTAGTTGGATCTACTTTAAAAATTTCATTGCCTTGATAGCCTAAAATATCGCCTTGAGGATTGAAGTACAAAGCACCCGTCCAACTCCATCTATTGATGGCAATAGGCGCATTTCCTGGAATTTTAGTTTGAGCACCAGTATTTGGGTCCATTTTGAAGAGCAGTATATTCGGGCGACCATTCCAACCATACAATTGTTCATCAACAGGGTTGTAAACAAGGTCTGCTGAACCATACGTTCCTGCTCCACCAATGGTTGTATAGCTTAGCGTATTAATATTGACTTTTCGAAGGATATTGTCTCCAAAAACATAATAATTTCCAATAGCATCAAAAGTCCCTGCATTTTTAAAAGAATTTAAGCCAGCAACATTTCCCATAAATTCAACGCTTCCAGCAGCATCTATTCGATACAGTCGGGCGTTGTTGGTTTCCATGCCATACATCAGATTATCAACAGGATTATAAGCCAAAGAATTGAAAGAACCTGTTACGCCATTTTGAGTCAAATTGGTAACAGGAATGAACTGAACAGGGTTGGTATTTACCTTGTACAAAATAAAGTCATTTCCATCCCTAGCAGATTGATACAAACTTCCATCGCATTCAAAAGGTTGACAGGCTTCGTCAATAAGTCCGTCATTGTCATTGTCAATTCCATCGCCACATATATCATAGCCCTGAGCCATTAATAAGGTAGGTAAATAGATTCCAACAATAAGAAAAAAGTAAGCTTTCAGCATCTTAATACGATTAAAGTTAAAGCGAAGCACAAAGGTATAAAAAAGGGTCAATTGCGCTGTTTTTATTTGTCATGTTTTGATAATAATTCGAAATAAGACAACTGTTATCTGTATAACCAAAGGGGAGATCGCTTTGTTTATTAATGATCTATAATTGTAGGAGGAGTACTTTATTTTTGATTATTGGAACGTCCTTGTATTTAATCACTCCTGTTACGCATAACTTAAAGCGCAGCGCTCATGAGCAAAGCGAACTAAAATTAATTAGGTTGCAAAGAACTCAGATGTAGTTTAGCAGATGGTTCTAATGTTGAATGTTTAATTTTTAATGCTGAATGGTATAAAACATTAAAAATTCAGCATTAAAAATTAAACATTAGAAAATGTGCTCAAATAAGTAATAAGAGGTTTAAACCTTGATTAAAAAAGTTTTTGCGTAACATCAGTTAATCAATGGTCTGTCTCCTTACTCGC
>CALDEP010000051.1 GCA_937942475.1 uncultured Aureispira sp. | reverse complement strand
ATACTAGAAGTGTGATTTTAAAAAAAAAGATTACTTTTGTAGTAAGGTAACCAATCTCAACAGTTAATTTACGACTATAGAGAGGAAAACTAGTCGCCTTATTTTTTATTAAAAGCAATCATTTTTTATTATTATAAACATCTAATATCATGGGTAGAGGAGATAAAAAGTCCAAGAAAGGAAAAATTAACAGCGGTTCTTATGGCAAGTCACGTTTGACGCAAAGAAATAAAGCGAAAGCGAAAGCTAAAAGTAAAACAGCTTAAAACTTTTTAAAGCTCTAACATTTTTTGTTAGGGCTTTTTTTTTGCTCTTGAAGCTGTTTAGAACTAACGATTTTCAATAATATTTTTTAGGCGCAAGTCTAAGACTTTTAGACATGTTCTAAAAAGGGCATCGCCCTGACACCATTTCTAAAAACAAAACAAAATATAAAAGGAGCATCGCTCCGACACCATTTATCAGAGAAACAAAATGATAAATCTATTCTCTAATGCTCTTATCTTGAACAGGTATTAATGAGGATGAAGCTATGCTTCTTATTTCTCAATTAAGGGGCATTCTGATTTCATAAATTACTCCACAACCTACGAAGTCACAATAGGAGTTAATTTTTTAAGTGCTGATATTCATATAATTAAACTTCACTCAACACATTTAATCAATAAGGATACACACCTACTCATCCAAGCTAGAATTCTTTGGTAAACTGAATTCTTCAAGATAGTTTTAATACAAACTATGCTTGCCATTTCTATAAATGCCGCTGGTTATCAATATAAAAAATCAATTACCCTTAAAAGTAAGCTCTTATGTTTAAAAAAATTATAACGCTTCAGTTACTACTTATTATTTTAGGTCTATTTAAAAATGAAAAACTACTTGCCCAAAACGTAGGTATTGGCACCAGTATGCCACATACAAGTGCAAAATTAGAGATACAAGATAATAACAAAGGACTTTTGATTCCTCGCATTAGCATTCCTAATATTAATGCAGCGGCTCCTGTTACTACGCCTGCCGTATCTTTATTAGTTTATAACACTAGTGCCATTACTGGTCTTGGTTATTATTATTGGGATGGGAGTAAATGGGTTCGTTTGCAAGATCAATCTGTGGGAGATCACGATTGGTATGCAGCCAATACGACCAGTTCGCCAGGTGCTATTAGTGATAATATTTATACCTTGGGAAATGTAGGAATTGGAACGAACAATCCATTGTTTCAATTTGAAATGCACGGTCAAGCGCCTAATATGAATTTATATCGTTATGATAACTCTGTTACCCCTGCTGTTTTTAGAGTTTCGAAAGCAAGAGGAACACAAGCTGCTCCACTTGCTGTTTTAGCGAACGATGGTTTAGGTGGTCTTTATTTTGGAGGACACAATGGGACTAATTGGAGTTTTAATACAGCTTATATTTTGTCTTCGGCAACAGAAGCCTTTTCGGCAACAGCTAGTGGTTCCAATCTTAGTTTTTATACCACAGAGAATGCTTCGATAGCAACGACAGAAAAAATGCGTATTGCTCACAATGGGAATGTTGGAATAGGAACAATTGCGCCTAGTGCCGCTTTAAATATAGAACATAATTTTGAAGGAGGATTTTTAATGAGTTCTGGAGGAAGTGATGGAGGTATGATTTATACCAAATACGACAATGGAATGGCGCATTTAGTCTTTGAAGAATACGATGATCCTTTTATTTTAGAAGGCTTTACAAGTCTTTCTGGACAATCGGCTATTTTATCTATGTATAATAGTAATGTAGGAATTGGAACGACTGCCCCTACCGAAAAACTTGAAGTAAATGGTTCGATCAAAATTACAGATGGAACACAAGGAGCAGGAAAGGTCTTGGTCTCAGATGCGACAGGAAAAGGAACTTGGGAATTGCCTAGTGCTGCTCCTGCATTAGTGCCACCCGTTTCAATTGCTCTGATGGCTATTGGTGCTAGTTGCCCTGCTGGTGGAAGCTATACTTCCGCTGCTGTAACCTTAGAACCAGGGATTTATAATTATACGCTCTATAGCTGCCCTAACCAGATTGGACAGGTAGGAAGTGGTTTTAATGTTGAAGCTGTTTTTCTATCGGGTTCGGGAGATGCTAGTTCTACTTGGCACGATACATCTATTGGAAATTGTGGTCATTATTATACAGGAGTAGTAAGAGTGACGACAACCAGTCAGGTTGCTATTCGACATAGAAGCTACAGTGGAAGTTCCTTTAATGTAACGAATTCGAATGCAGAAGGGGCTCAATTTTGGAAAATAAACTAAGGATTTTTTTTCGGATAAAGGGGGTCGGAGCGATGCTCCTTCTATCTTTTTTAGAGGTGTTGTCAGGGCGATGCTCTTAGTAAAATGGGGCATACATTTCTAAGTAAAAAACATAGGACTAAAAATCGTTCATTCTAAACAACTTCAAGAATTAGGTACTGTTTTTTGGATATAAACTATTTTTTGCGCTGTATTTAGGAACATTTTGTATTTTAGCTTGTCTGCAAAAAAGTAGCAATTTAATCTATTAAAACACATTTTTTTTAAATCTCGTTTTTTAACAAATCGTGTTCACCCTCCAAGCATTTGGATATTTCCAACACGTAAGTCTTTACGTTCGTTAAGAGAGCTAATAATATTCTAAGGGAGATCTTGTATTAAACTATATGAGTCGTAAGTTTTAAGTAGAAAGTAGTGTCTTTTGTTTTTGATAATAAATGACTTACGGCTTTATGCTTAAAACTTATATCCTAATTCATAACTGAATAACCCAAGTTGCATTGGGAATTATTAAAGAGTAACCTATATTTAAAAACTCTAGCTCTTTCCACAAACGTGGTGAACACAATTTGTCAAAGAACCAAAAATCTTAATATGAAAAACTTATTCTTTGTTATTACCACCACTTTATTTGCCATAATAGCATCCTCTATAAGCCTTCAAGCGCAAGGATATATTCGAGTAGGGGCAGGCGCTGGATTTAATGTTGGTCAAGATGCCTTTGCCATTCCAGCATTACAACGAGACTCTACCAATACAATTACAGCACAACGGACTGTTTTTGGTTCTTTTGGGCAGGGTGCACGATTTGCTGTAGCAGGAGGATATATGATAACGCCTTATTTTGGAGTAGAATTAGAAATTTACTATTTCCAAGGTTTTAAACAAGAATATGGTAGTGATAAAGGTCCTTCCTCAACGAACAACAGTCAATATAGCCGTACCGGATATTCTTATCAAATGCGTGCGACACCATCTTTAATTGTTCAAGCTCCAGTAGGCAAATTCCAGCCTTATGCAAAGTTTGGGGTTTTGTTGCCTTTTTTCGGAAAGACAGTCTTAGAGGAATCTTGGGAGTATGCAGCAGGAGGATCTAGAGCGAAACAAACCGATGTAGATGGTAAATTATCTCTTGGATTTGAATCTAGTATTGGATTACAATATAATGTCAATGATAATTTGGGAATTTATATCCAAGCGACGTATACTGGATTGAGAATCCGTTCGGATAAAGCTACTGTGGTGAAAGATGAATTGGTTTCTCCTCTTGGAGAAGTAAGCGATGGTTTAGATGGTGCAGATGTATTTACTACTCAAATTGTGTTTCAAGATGAATTAACACAAGAATCAAATACAACTGCAGGGATTAATATTTTACCAGATGTTCCCGACGATGTTATTGTTAGAGTGAATGGATCTGTAGATCTTGAAAAACCGATCAACCTACCTACTCAAACGAGTAATTTTAATGCTTTATCCTTTAATGTTGGCATTAAGTACACCTTTGGTAAGAAATCAAAATAATGTTGAATTAGACCATTTGAAAATTTGAAAATGTCAATAATGATAACATTTTCAAATTTTCAAATCGACTAATTATTTTAAGTATTATTTATGCCCCATTGGATTTAGAATGGCATCAATTCTTGCCAAAATATCTTCTAAGTGGAAAATAGAAAGGTCATTGCTTTGTTTGCTCATGTTGCTTTGAATGTCTTTTTGCAAACGTTTCAGCATACTTCTTGCAATTGCTTTTACATCAGACTGATCTTTAGGATTTTTCATCAACGCATCCATTTTTTCGATATAAGCACGTTGCAAATTACGACGATAAACATCAATCGTTGCACCACTAGCCAATTCGCCCCAAATACCAGCATTCACCCCCATAAATAAATTCACTAAGGTGTACGCTTTGTCGCTTCCTTCTGTTCCTTCTGCTTCGACTAATCTTGCCAATCTACTTGCGTCAAATAGATTATTAAGCGTTCGTTTTTGTATACTCAACAGACGATTGACAATACCAGTTGCCTCAATTCTATCTAAGATTGCAGGATCAATCAACCATTTTGGGGTTTGGAACAATTCTTTATTCAAGAAATCCATTGCTGCTACTTGTTTCGCTTTAGGAACGTGTGAGAAGATGGTTCCTTCTTGATCATAGGTTTTGGTATACTTATAAACGCCACCAACATTAGAGGCAACGTGTCCCATATAACGGTTTAATTGACCAAAAACTTGTCCATACAATTCGCTCAAATCGCTGTAATCTTTTCCATCTTCTGCCGACCATTCAATTAGTTTAGGCAAAATTCGTTTTAAGTTAGCAAGACCCAAGGTACTCGCTTTTACAGCATCATCTCCTAAATCTTCTGTTTGAGACGATGGATCAATGATACGCCATTGTTGCGCTCCAAAACGGAAAGCAGGATCATTTGCTTTTTCTTTAATCCATTTATTTAGTGTACTGCGTTCTTCAGCCGTGTTGTTGGCACTAGGAATCGGCTTGTAACCATAAATAATAGACCAAACATCGTATTCTCCAATTTTAGCGCCTAAGCTTTTTACGCCATCTCCAGGTTGCGCCACATAATTGAAACGAGCATAATCCATGATAGAAGGAGCCGTTCCATGTGTTGCTGTAAAGGTAGGCGAACGCAAAGAATCAACAGGGTAAGCGACACTAGAACCCATATTGTGCGGTAATCCCAAGGTATGCCCAACTTCGTGTGCTGCAACAAAACGAATCAATTCTCCCATAACAGCGTCGTCAAACTGAACGCTTCTTGCCGCAGGATTAATGGCAGCCGTCTGGATCAAATACCAGTTTCTAAGCAAATTCATAACATTGTGATACCACAAAATATCTGACTCTAAAATTTCTCCCGTACGAGGATCGTGTACGTGTGGTCCTTGTGCATTTGGAATGTCTGTTGTAATGTATCGAATAACTGAGTAACGAACATCTTCTGGACTCCAATCAGGATCTTCTTCTTTGCTTGGTGGGTCTTTAGCGATAATGGCATTTTTAAAACCAGCGGCTTCAAATGCTTTTTGCCAATCATTGACACCTTGCTTGAGGTAAGGACGCCATTTTTCAGGTGTTCCAGGATCTATATAATAGACAATTTGCTTTTTAGGTTCTACTAGTTCCCCTCTTTTGAAAGCCGCCATATCTTTAGGCTCCAAGCGCCATCTTGTAATGAATCGCTGTACTTCTGCTTTTTGTCTTTCCGAGCTATAATTGGTTTGTTGGATAGAGAAATAGCCAACACGACCATCATAAAGCCTTGGTTGCATTAAGGTTTCTGGCAATAAAATGAACGATTGATTCATTTCTACTGAAAGCGTTTGCGTCAAGAAATTATCAGGTAGTTTTTTACCTCTGTAAGTTAGGATATGACGTATTTCTGTATTACTTGGAAAACTCTTTGTACTAGTAATCAAACTACGCTTGGTATCTACACCTCCAATGGCAAATTGCTTGCGTTGACGATCATTCAAGGCACCAATTAAGGCAATGTCTGTTGTGAAAAAAGGATTCACTTCAAAAACAA
>CALDEP010000050.1 GCA_937942475.1 uncultured Aureispira sp. | reverse complement strand
GCTTAGATTAAGGTGCTCACTTTTTTCTGCTTTTTTCATTAAAATAAGCGTTTCTCTTATTTGTTTATATTGGTGTATGTGTTGGGGTTTGAGGTTTGCTCTATTATTCTTTTTAATAATATTGAATTGTCGAACGTAATTTTCAAGTTCTTGGACTAGAGAAATAAATAAGTTATTCATGGTGGGTTTTTATTTTAAAAAAAGGTATTGTACAAATGTAACGATTAATAATTAAAAAGACAAGTACGAAATTTATATTCTAAGTAATCCTTAATCCTACCCACGCACCACCGACAAGGCATTAGAAACGCCCAAATCTGTCACCAAACTCAACACATAAGTTCCCGCTTCCAAATTGTAAGGACGTAACTGAACCCCAGTACTAGTAGGGTTTAGCGATCGAGTGAGGACAACAGAACCATTCAATGAAGTTAAGGTTAATATAGGGTTAGAGCCCTTGATCTTGTAGTTGACAACAAGCATCTCTTGAAAAGGATTTGGATATGTTTTTAGAAGAATAGAGGCACTGTTTTTAGGGTCATTTGTTTGGCGCTTTCTATATAAGAAAACCAAACTTCCTGCTAGTAAAATGACCGCAATGCCCATTCCAGAATAGGTGTAGAGTTGTTGAGCCGCCTCTTTTTCCCTTTGTTTTAAATGTGCGACAACTTCTTCTGATAAGTTGAGGGAAATGTCGTTGTTGCTTAGGTAAATCGAGTCAATGTTGAAGACTAATTTAAAATCTCTTTGCGCTTCAGAAGCAAGATTTTCGGAGGCATAACCTAGCTCGTAGATCGAGCGTATTTTTTTAGCAATATTATCATAAATCTCCGACAAGGCATTAGAAGATTGCGTGTAATAAAAACTGCCGCCTGTTTCTTCGCTCATTCTAGACAAGGCTTCTTTGTTGGCATTTCCTAAAGCAACGGTATAAATAGGCACTTCTAATGCTTTTGCTAATGCAATGACTTCCTCGATATTAGAAACCGATTTATTGTCGCCACCATCAGATAAAGCAATAATGACCTTGATGCCTTTTTCTGTTTTAATATTTTCTAAAGACACTTTTACAGCATCGTAAAAGGCAGTCAAAGAAGTGGGTTCCATGACCGAAATTTGCTTGTTAATTAAAGTCCTATCATTGGAAAAAGGAATGATCTTATCTACCTTTTCAGAAAAGCCGATGACTTGGATGGAATCTTTGTCATTGTCCATCGAGGCTACAAATCCTTTGACCGCTTTTTTTGCATTATCAATAGGTGAAACATAATTCTTAGGAGGAATAATGCGCCCATATTTGCTGTATCTACCTAAAAATTTGCCCTTTTTATCAAAAAGCTGGCTATTATCTTCTGCCATAGAGCCAGAGTGGTCCACGACCAAACCTATTTTTACGGATTCGTTTTCTGAGATTCTTTTGAGGCAGTGGATTGGACAAGGGTTTGGACCTTCAAAAATTTGAACTTGTTGCCTACTCAAGTTCCAAATGGGTTCTCCCGTACTAGTTTCTGCATTAAAAATAATAGAAACTTTTGGAAAATCATCGGGATATACTCGGATGATATTTAAGGAAGCTGTATCTTTGCTTTTGAGGTTTAGATCAACCTGGTCTTGGGCTTGATTTGGAACCGTCCAAAATAATAAGGCTATAAAAAGGAGGAATTTAGTTTTCATGTATTAGAGCTTGGGTTTATAATTTTGTTCTGCTTAATCTTGTATTAACTATACTTCGTGTGGAAATCAATTTAATGCAAGATGTGTTTTTATGTTTTTTGCAAAAAAAAAACTAAAAACTCCACGAAGTATTATATTAATACAACCCGTTTTTACAAAAAATAATTCTATTCATTCAGAATTAAATTACATTAATTGAAATAAAGAGATGGAAGATTCATTCAAAAAAGTAATGTTTAAATACTATAGTAATGTCTTGAATAAAGAAGTAAAAGAAACCATGTGGGCATTAGAAGTAGACCCCGAAAAAGGACATTATCAACTAGATAGTATTCCCTTTTATGGAGCTTCCATTGCTACCAATGATATTTTTAAGGCTAGTTTTGACGATGCAGAAGGCTTTTTAGTCTATGAAACAACCGTTAGTACTTCTGAAAATTCAATTATCTTAGTAATGCTTACAGAAGCAGGTTATGATAAAGAATTGCTTCGCCAAGAATTTAAGAACTTGCATTGTGATTCTGAAGGACTAAACGATCATTATTTCTCTATGGAAATCCCAAAGTCGGTCAATTACAATTTAGTAAAAGACTTGTTAGAAGATTATCAAGCGAAAGAAATCATCAACTATGCAGAACCTTGTTTGTCCAAAAAACATCGAGAAGACCTTAAAAACATCGAGGAATTAAATTAAAAAACCTGAATACAGGACAAAAAATAATTAAAAATATTTTACAGCTTAAACCTACCCAAAACTAGGATTAGATCGCTTCGCTGTTAGATCTTAGACCCTATTAAGCTTTAATAGGGTCTAAGATCTAACATCTAAAAGTGTAACGATCTAAAATCTAATAAAATGCTAAACAGGTTCTATCCTTTTATTAGATAAAAAAACTTTTGCCCTGTACATAGCTAAAAAACTTCTTCCTCTTCTTCTTGCCAGTAAGGTTCTACAATACATAAAAAGACCAAGTCTGTAGTTCCAATATTTTTGATGTATTGAGACGCATTTGCAGGCACCAAAAAAACATCGTCTTTGTTGACTTCAAAATGGGTTTCTTCAATGAACATTTCACCTTTCCCTTCCAAAATATAATAAGTCTCCGAACCGTTGAGTTGGTGTGGGAGAGAAGCCTTGCCAACTTCCACGCGAGCATGTGCTAAGCTATATCCAATAGAAATTTTGTCGTGCAAGGGGTGCATAATTTCTTTTAAACGGGTGTGGTCACCTGCTACAAATTCGGGGGCATCTTTTAATTTTTTATGAAACATGATAAATTGTTTTGTGAGAATAAATGAGTACTTTTAAAAGGTTTGTTACAAAAGTCGATAGTCTGACTAATTCCCTAAGTAAGAAAAGTACTGCATGAAACCTAAAAAAATCCAACAAAAATTACCAGTTAGTTATTTGATGGTGACCTATATTGGGCGCATCAATCGAATGACCTATTGGCATGGTGTCGTGTTCATTTGGTTGGCTTTTTATGTGCTTTATAATTTGATAGAGTATGTTTTTGGAACGGCGGCGACTATTGTTTTGTACCCCTTTTTATTTTGGGGGTTGTTTGCGACTGCCACTAAGCGATTACATGACGTAGGGAAATCTGGCTATGCTTTATTTGCCTTGGCAATACCCATTTTAGGTCCCCTTTGGTTGGTGTATCAATTGGGCTTTAAAAAAGGAACAGGAGTTAATAATAATTATGGTAGTAATCCTTCTAGTGCTGATAATTATTTGCAAGTTCCAGATGGAAAAAAAATCTACCACCTCAAAACAGACGAGCGCATTCTTAATGATGTCACTCAACTGAATCCAGTGATTGTTGCGCAGGTCAAACGACCTTCTAGTATTGAAGACATACAGCAGATTGTTCAACAAAGCGATGGAACGATTTCTATTGGCGGTGGGCGATTTAGCATGGGCGGGCAAACACTAAGTGCCCAAAGTACGCATTTGGATATGCGCCAAATGAATCGAGTGGTTGATTTTTCGAAAGTAGAAAAACGCATCAAGGTTCAAGCAGGGGCAAGGTGGTGTGACATACAGGCACATGTGGATGCGCATGATTTGAGTGTGATGATTATGCAGACCTATGCTAATTTTACAGTTGGGGGTTCTGTCAGCGTCAATGTACATGGGCGATACATGGGCTTGGGAGCCGTAATTTTATCGGTCTTGTCAGTAGACGTTATCTTAGCCAATGGTGAATTAAAACATGCTAGTCGCACAGAAAATTCAGAACTATTTTTTGGCGTGGTTGGTGGATATGGAGGACTCGGAATTTTGGTACAAGTAGAATTAGCTTTGGCTGATAATATCCCTGTAAAGCGTGTACGTCAAAAAATGGATCGAAGTGCTTATTGGTCCTTTTTTGATAAAAATGTCCGTTCTGATAAAGGAGTGATTTTTCATAATGCAGATTTATACCTGCCTTCTATCTCAAAAATAAATGCAGTATCTTGGGTAAAAACAGACGAGCAGCCTAATGTCAAACATCGCCTAATGCCCTTAAAAGCCTCTTATCCTTTGGAGCGTTATTTCTTTTGGGTAACCTCTGAATCTCCTTTCGGGAAATGGCGTCGAGAGCACATTATAGAACCGCTTTTCTATCTTGGAAAACGCATTCATTGGCGGAATTATGAAGCAGGCTACGATGTGGCGGAATTAGAACCAAAGTCAAGGAAATTAAAGACGTATGTCTTATTAGAATATTTTGTACCTGTGGCAAAGTTCGATGAATTTGCAACAGTAATGAATGAAATATTTTTGCGCTACAAAGTGAATGTAATCAATGTGTCCATTCGTCATGCTGTTCCAGATGAAGGGGCTTATTTGGCTTGGGCAAGAGAGGAGGTTTTTGCCTTTGTGGTCTATTATAAACAAGGAACAAGCCTAGCCGCCAAGGGAGGCGTTGCTGTTTGGAATCGAGAATTAGTGGATGCTGTCCTTGCGGTTGGCGGAACCTATTATTTGCCTTATCAAGCACATGCTACTAGAGCGCAATTCTTAAAAGGGTATCCTAGAGCACCTGAATTATTTGCCTTAAAAGCCCAATTAGATCCTGAGTTTCGTTTTAGAAACGTGATTTGGGACAATTATTATCAGCCTAAAAAAGAATCCAATATGACCAATGCAGGAGAATTTCAACAAGTCTTTTCCGATACCAAACAACGAGATGCCTTTTTCCATTTTTTACAAGTAGTTTACAATTTATATCCAGAAGAAAAATTTCATCAGCTGATCGTAAAGGCTTGTAAGGAGAAGCAAAACGATCAAGCTATTTATGAATTGGTTCAAAGCGAGTTGCCTAGCATTAAGCCTTTTTTAGCCGATTTAAGATATGGTTTGCCTGCTCTAAAGAAGCAAAAGCAAGAAATGACGCGCCAGACTTTAGAGTTATTAGAAGGGCAAAAAGCAATAGATGGTTATATAGAAATTGGAGCGCCTGCTCGCTATATTTCTGACTTAAAGAAAAGCGTCAAGGTCACAGGAAATATTGTTATTATACATGATAATGCCCCCGATTACTCGATTCCATCTATGTTGGAACGGGGACAAATCCGAAAGTTAGGGCAGTATTTACCCTTGGATTATCAGCCCATAGATGCGAATATGGTAGCAGATGCTAGTATTGATGTTGTCTCTTGTATGATTGGTTTGCATCATTGCCCAATGGAGGATTTAGAAGCTTTTATTCTTTCAATTCATCGAGTATTGCGCAAAGGTGGGCGTTTTATTCTTAGAGATCACGATGCTGGAACGCCTGAAATGGCGACCTTCTGTTCTTTGGTACATACGGTTTTTAATTTAGGTTTAAATGAATCTTGGGCATTTGACAAAGATGAATTTAGAAACTTTAAATCCATTGAAGCATGGTGTGAAATCGTTAGTAATTTAGGGTTTGAAGACAAAGGTTTTAGAATTTTACAACACAAAGATCCTTCTGATAATACCTTAGTATCACTAGTAAAGTTATAAACGATGAGTCGACTAAGAATTTTAATCCTAATATTGGCTTTTGTAGCAGCTTGTATCTACTATGCTAAGCAGCAACGGATGCAACTGACTGTTCCAGAAGGAGATGGGTTGGTGATTGATAAGGCCTGGTTGAAGGTTAATAAAAACCCCATTACCCCTAAAAAAGATCAACGAGCAGCAGACAATACCTTTTGGGTTTATCCTGAATGGTATTTGGTGCATAGCCCTAGCGAGCAAGCGGATTATTTCAAAGCACATACTGCTACTACTTTATCTTATGTGACGCATCACGAACAGTTTTGGGATGGCTACAAGGTTTTGTCTCAACAAATGGACGGAAATTTTGAATTTAATAATGAATATCACCTGATGGTGATGGTCATTGGTGTGAGTACGTCTACCGAATATCTGATGAAAGCTTGGTATGAAAAAGTAGTCGGGCGTGTCACCGATACTAAGATTCCTGTAACAGACGAGGATCAATTTAATGCTGCTTATATGCAATCCTATGTTGATTTTATTCGCAAGGAGCCTTGGTTTAATTTTAATTATTGGCAAGAGTTACAAAATCTATGGACGGAAACGTCTTGGTTTGATGCTAATTTGCTAAGAAAGTGGGAACGGAAGTATGTTTTGACTTCGGAATTTCTATTTAAAGGGGCTTATGGTCAATTGATGAAAATGGGTTCTGAATCTGCTTTTGGAGCGGCGTTGCTCAACACAGTTGTGGTGGTCGATCAATTGCCTAAAGATATTGGGACGGCTGCAACAGTTATGGAGGTCTTTTCAGACAGTTCTGCCTTAATTAGTTTGCCTCGTTATGCTGCCTTTATTCCTGCGATTCAACATCTAGCGAATCAGGGCGTTAATGTAACAGAAGTAGCGGGGAATAATTCGGCTATTTTATTAAGTGTTTTAAGCTCTAAAGATGCCACGTTTGATGTTCCAAAATGTCAAAGCTTGTTCACGCAGCCAATTACTTCTAAAGAGGATGAGCAAAGAATTGTTTTTGTTACGCCTGTACCTGATTTGTGTACTACTTTGAGAAGCCTGAATGAGAAGGGGATAGGCGTGGAGCATATTTATGATTTTTAGTTTTATAAATTAATAGTTACGTTTTTTGTATGAATACAGATAAGCTGATTATGATAATTCTTATAATGGAGTTGTTTAGAGCATTACTTCGTGGAGAAATTATATCAGTTTGATTATCAGTAGGATAGCTTTGAAGTATTAAAAATATTAAGTTGCTGATAATCAAACTTATATGAAATATTTTTTTGTAAAAAAAAACTAAAACCTTGCAAAAGCAGCGAAGCTAATCCCACGACCACGAAGTAGCAGCGGAGCTAAGTATTAACTTTAATTATTAGCCTATAATTTAACTTAGATAAGCGCTATTTGTCAGAATGGAGC
>CALDEP010000049.1 GCA_937942475.1 uncultured Aureispira sp. | reverse complement strand
TAGTAGAGAAAATGTAGTTTTTAACATCTTTAACCTGTTCATTTTTATGAGAAACAACAAACTATATTCTGTTTTCAAGTGCAAAGATATCTTTTTCTTTAGGAATAAAAAATATCTTTTGCTTTTTTATTCCCTTGTTTCTAAAGCTTTTTTGAGTTTTCTACTTTTACGAGTTTTTTAATACACAAAGCAATGGACGAATCTTTTGCAAAGACCTATAAAACAAAACATTATTCTGAAAAAATAGCACAAAACAAGTTATTCAACTAAAATTTAAGTGCAAATAAGTAATGCTAAAAAACAATTTATTCATTGTAAAACTTGAATTTATTACATCTCTAGTAGGCATATTTTTTGTTATCAATAATTTATTAAAACTTAGCACTTATTCTTTATAAGAAGTACTTCGTGTTTTTTTTTTACAAAAAACATAAACTAACTTCCTATCAGACTGACTATCAAACACTTAATATTCACCACAACTTTAAGTCTATTTGATTGATAATCAACCGAATAAGCTTTGAACGCAAAATATTATTATAATAGAAAGCAGCAAAAAAATAGAAACTTAGTCTCCTAAAATTCGTATTATTAAGATGATGTCTTAATTTAAAGTAATACTAATCCCCCCCCTAGTCTTCTAAGAAATAAATTGAATCGTACAAATCTTGTCTTATGTTCCAACAATACATCCGTTTATTTCAAATCATCCTGTATTTTTTTATCGCAAATACCTTATTTGCACAACAGTATCAAGGCTTTAATAGTAGTAATTATAGTGGCGTAACGGGTATTTATGAAAACCCAGCCAACATTGCAGATAGTCGATACTTGTTAGATATTAATTTAGTAAGTACTGATTTTAATTTTAATAATAATAACATTGCTTTTAATACTCAATTATTATCCATTAGTGATAATCCAATTGTAGATAGCAATTATTTCAACGCCTTTCAAGCTTTTCGAGGCGATTTCCTTCAAGAGAAACCTTGGGGCGAAACCAAACAATCTAGAATTTATCAATCCTTGAATGTTCAAGGTCCTTCCTTCTTATTTAACATTGGTAAAAATGCCTTTGCCATTACCTCTGGTGTGCGTCAATATTTTCATTTAGATAATGTTGATCCTCGAACGGCTGATTTTATTCTAGGAGAATTGCAAATCCCTTCCACTTGGAATGTAGATTTGAACAATCAAAAGATGAATGCTTTGGGAGCTGTTTGGTCAGAATTTGGAATTGGCTATGGGCGAGAGATTATTAATACAGGCGAACATTTTTTAAAAGGTGGGGTACACCTAAAGTTATTGGTCGCTATGTATAGTGCGCATTTTTATGCCGATGAATTGGTCTTGAATTTCAAAAATGCCGATACTTTAAGAGTCAATGTTTCTGATGTTCGATTTGGCTACAGCGATGACATGAGCTACATTCAAGCCGATATGCAGGCATCCGATGTCAGTAGTTTTTTTGCAAATATGTTTAATCGAGCAGGTTTTGGAGCAGACTTTGGTTTTGTCTATGAATGGCGTCCCAATCACAAGAAATTTGACCATCCTACCAAAGAAGGTCAACAGCTTAGAAATAAAAATAAATACAAACTTAAAGCGGGCTTCTCTGTTGCCGATATTGGTGGCGTCACCTTCGATCGTGGTGCTTATGCTGGTAACTTTTCGGGGTTCTCTGGCGAATGGGATTTAGATACCTTTGCCGCCTCTTCTCAAGGAGTGGAAGCCTTTGGGCAGACGATGAGCGATAGTTTTACGATGACTAGTAATCGAGATGCTTTTCATTTGCGTTTGCCGACTACCATTAGTTTGCAGGTAGATTATAATATTTGGAATTGGTTTTATGTTAATCTTTCTGGACGATTTGCAGTAGATCAAGAAGATGCGCCACTAAAAATGCATGCCTTAAATAGCTTAACGTTGACGCCTAGATTTGAAATGAATCAAATTGATTTTGGGATTCCTGTAACGCTTGATGGTTATAATAATATAACAGCAGGTATGTACGTTCGTTTGGGTCCTTTGTTTGTTGGCTCTACCAATTGCTGGAATCTTATTGTTGGTCCTAGTGTTCGAGGTCTAAATTTGTATGGGGGACTAAAAATTCCAATTACCTTTGGAAAAGGCAAAAAACCTAAAAAATTACGCACTCCAAAATTATCTAATCAAGAACCTAAAGAAGAAAAGGTGGATTCTGCTGCAATAGCATTAAGACAGGCTGAAGTGGAACGCAAAGCAGAAGAAGACAAAGCTTGGATTGCCGAACAAGAGCGATTGGCTAGAGAAAAAGCAGCAGCAGAAGCTAAAAAACCAGATCCAATTGTTCCTGACACGATCCCTAGTCCAGCACCTGAACCAGAACCAGAGCCAATTGTAGAACCAGAGCCTACGCCTGAACCAGTTGTAGAACCTGAACCAGTTGTAGAGCCTCAACCAGAGCCTGAGTATTACGAAGTCAAGGAAACAGAAAAAGCCATCAAAGAAACTAGAGCTTATTTTCAATCCAATTCCACTTGGATTTCTGCCGCTGACCGTGAAAAATTGGACGCCATCGCTACAAAAATGCAATCTGATTCTAAATACCACGCCGTCATTCATGGACACACCGATAATGTTGGCGATGCTGAGTCGAATAAAAAATTAGCGGCAAAACGTGCTCTAAAAGTAAAGGAGTATTTGATAACACAAGGAGTAACAGAAAACAAGTTGACTATTATTGCGGAAGGGGCGCAAAATCCAATTGCAGAAAATGATACAGAAGAAGGTCGAGAAAAAAACCGACGTGTAGAGGTTTTGTTACTAAAAGATAATTAAAGAAAATGACTGAATTTACCCGTTCTCAACTTGCCTTACACAATGGACAAGATAAGGAGACTATTTATGTTGCTTATCAAGGTCTTATTTATGATGTAACGAGCAGCCGCCTTTGGCGCAATGGCAAGCATTATGAACACTGGGCAGGGCAAGATTTGACCGCTGAATTGGCAGATGCGCCTCATTCGGAAAGCGTTTTTGAAAAATTTGAAGCCGTTGGGAAGTTGGTTTGATAAGCTAAAACTCCATACATTCTAATGTAAAAAATCCATTTTCCTAAAAATAAAGGTTGTTTG
>CALDEP010000048.1 GCA_937942475.1 uncultured Aureispira sp. | reverse complement strand
CCAAGAAGCCAAACCTAATGATACTTATATGTTTACAGAAGTAAAAGCAAAATGTCCAGGAGATGTAGTTGGACGTCGTGTAAATGGATTGTCTTTTAAAATCCGTTAAGCTTTGTAAATAGGTGAGTTTATAATTATTCTTACTCTACACGACGGGTTTTATAAAAATTAAAATAGAGCTAGCTTTTGACTATTTTAGATCGCTTCGCTTTTAGATTTTAGATATTAGACTCCCAATTAATCTGCAATTGGAGTCTAATATCTAAAAGTGAAACGATCTAACATCTAACTCTAAGCGAAGCGCTCACGAAGTAATATCTAGTTTAAAAAAAGCCCATTCTGTCAAATTTTAAAAACCATCGTGTAGAGTATTATTTTTTAATAATCACTATTCTTGGAGATTAATTCATCCTTATAACTGATGTTACGCAAGATTTTTTTTCGTTCAGTATTAAACTCATCTTTACTTATTTAAGGACTGTTTTAATGTTGAATTTTTAATATCTGTTATGCTATAAAGCATTCAACATTAAAAATTTAACATTAAAAATTAAGAACAAGTTTATACAAGAACATTGATTTTTGATCGACCTAATTATTTGTTTGCGTAACTTGAGCTTATAAGAATTAATCTCCAAGCTTTAGCATTCCTATATCTACTACATTTCATAATTCTTAATTAAATCATTAACTTCGTTTGAAACCACGTAGACTAGGATTGAATTTATAAATTATGGAAGCATCAGAACAACAGGCTCCTGTTGGAATTATTGGATCAGGTAGCTTTGGGATGGCAATTGCCAACTTATTAGCGGAAAATGTAGACGTCTTGTTGTATGCTCGACGGGAAGAGGTTCGTCAAGCCATCGAAAAAAGAGAGGGGCGATACAGCGTCCTGTCTCCTCGTATTCAAGCCGTTTCTGATTTAAAATTAGTGGCAGACAGTTGTCAACTTATTTTTCCGATTGTTCCTTCTCAGGCTTTTAGAAGCATGATGCAACAACTCAGCCCCTTCCTTTCTCCCAAACACTTCCTAATTCACGGAACCAAAGGGCTTGACATTGCCACCTTGGCAGAAGGCGAATCCTTACGCCCTGAACACATCAAGACGATGAGTGAAGTCATTCAAGAAGAAAGTATTGTCTGTCGAATTGGTTGTTTATCTGGTCCCAATTTATCTAAAGAAATTATGGAAGGGCAACCTGCTGCAACACTGATTGCCAGCCCTTTTACAGAAGTGATCAAAGCAGGACAAGCCGTTCTTAAAAGTAACCGTTTTCAAGTTTATGGCGATCACGATATTATTGGGGCAGAATTAGCTGGAGCACTAAAAAATATCATTGCCTTGGCAGCTGGTATCTTAGGTGGAAAAGGGCTAGGAAAAAACCTTTGGGCGCTTTTAGTCACTCGTGGTTTATCTGAAATGATTCACATTGGAAAATCTGTTGGAGCTGAAATGAAGCCTTTTTTAGGCGTCGCAGGTATTGGTGATTTGGTCGCAACCGCCTCTAGTCCAAATAGCCGAAACTATAAGGCTGGTTATCGTCTAGGGAAAGGAGAAACCTTAAAGGACATCATGAAAACATCGGTAGATGTTATTGAAGGGGTCAAAACCCTTGAAACCATTCGTGCTTTAGGAGCGCATCTAAAAATCACCACCCCTATTGTAGAGATGCTTTATCGAGTGTTCTTCAAAGAGATGCCGATTGATACGGCTATTCAAGTCTTAATTACTTATCCTTATGCGGTAGATGTTGACTTTTTATAACAATGGCCTCTTTTAATGTTTAATTTTTAATGCTGAATTTTTAATGTCCGTTATACTGCAAAGCATTAAACATCAAAAATTCAGCATTAAAAACTAAAAACAAGTAATTCCTAAATTCTATTTTTAAAAGGCAGGACGTACAGGTTTGTTTCCTAATACGGCTTCAATTGCTTCTATTACATCAGGAGTCATTTGATCTAATAAATCAATAGAGGTCAATGTTTCTTGTAAATGAGGTAACTTAGAAGCGCCCAAAATTACAGTACTAACATCTGGATTACTCAAACACCAAGCTACGGCTAGTTTAGCTACAGAAGTTCCTAAATCGTCTGCAACTTTTGCCAAGCCACGAACAACATTCAATTTTTCTTCTGTCAAAGAACGTTCTTTCAACCATTCCAAACCTTCCATTCCCAAACGAGTATCACTGGTATTCGCTCCATCTATGTACTTGTTCGTTAAAACACCAGATGCCAAAGGCGACCAAATCGTCGTTCCTAAACCAACTGTTTTGTAGATTTGAGAAAACTCTACTTCTACTTTTTCTCTGTGAAACATATTATATTGAGGCTGTTCCATGGTTGGTCCAATCAAGCCATATTTTTCAGCCACCATGTGTGCTTCCATCAACTCTTGTGCAGACCATTCTGAGGTTCCCCAATAGAAGATTTTACCTTGTTGAATTAAGGTATTCATCGTACGAACCGTTTCTTCTATAGGCGTGTTCTTATCTGGGCGATGACAGAAATACAAATCTAAATACTCCACTTGCAAACGTCTTAAAGCAGCCTCACAAGCTTCAATCAAATGCTTTCTACTCAAACCTGTTTCATTTGGCAATGAATTTCCATCTCCAAAAAAGGCCTTACTAGACACCACATAAGAGCTTCTTCTCCAGCCTTGTTTTTTCAAAATTTTGCCCATCACCAATTCTGACTTACCACGAGCATAAATCTCTGCATTATCAAAAAAGTTAACCCCTTTGTCATAGGCATCCACCATCAAGGTTTCTGCTACATCATCTCCAATTTGTTTTCCAAAAGTTAGCCAAGATCCCAAAGAAAGTGCACTTACTTGCAATCCTGATTTCCCCAATCTTCTATATTCCATTCTTATTAATTTTCAGGTTTTTGTTTGTAACAAACATTGACCTATGAGTGATTATTTCATATTTAAGTGCTAAACAATAAAAGTCGCTTATCTGTTGTTACAAATAGCGACTTTATGATTTTATTTTATGTTAAGAGCATAGCTGATCTTTTCTTAAACTAAAATTCTAGACTCTCCCCTTTTCAAAGCTTTTTGTCCTTCCTCTGTCGCCAAAACTTGGTCTAAAGAAACAATTTCTTTAGCAGGCTCTAGATAATCTCCAAGCATCAACTGCCACCAACCTACTCGATGCGATTTACCTAATTTATAACCTACATTATCATAAACCCCAACAGGATGAAACCCGAAGCGTTCATGAAAATTAACACTAGGAATATTAGGCAAGGTAATGCCTGCTAAGACCGTTCTATAATTCTGGCATTGAAGCAATTCGATCATAGAAGTATACAAAGCCGTTCCATATTTTTTTGCTTTGGCATCTTCTCGAATGTACACAGACATTTCTCTAGTCCATTTATACGCTTCTCTTGTACGATGTTTCCCTGCATAGGCATAGCCTAAAACAGCGCCATCCAAGTCATACACCAAACAAGGGGCTTCTTTTTGAATTTTCTTAATTCGCTCTGTAAATTCCGCTAAACTGGGAACTTTCATATCAAATGTAATCGCAGTTTTTTCTACAAAAGGAGCATAAATGGCTAGCATTTCAGCCATGTCTGACGCTTGGGCTATACGAATCATAGTCTTATTTTTTTCTTAGAGGTCTGGCAAGTAAGCATGTTGTTTATGATAACTTCATGAACCATATTCTCACAATACCCCTTATTAAAAACGAAAAAGTATAATCTAATTTTAGCAATTTTTTAGATCTTTTACAATTTTATAGGTCAGAATTTTTCAATTACATTTAACAAATATAAAAAAAACAACCTATATACTCAAAAGAAAATAGCCCTATAAAAGCGTTCTATTAAGGTAATTTAAACAAGCAATTATTCAGTTGTTTTTCTAATATATCTCGACGCAAATGTTTCCCGATAAATACGATTTTTGTCGCCCGTTCTTCTCCTTCTACCCAATCATCCCCAGTGGTAAAGACGCACATTTGTTTAACAGATTGTACAATTGCTCGCCTATCTTGGTACTGAAAATTCATAATTCCTTTGACACGATACAAGTGTTTCCCTTGAATCATCAACAATACATTTAACCAATGTCTAAATTTTAGCACATCCAAAGGCGCTTTTATAATAAAACTTTGAGTTACAATATCGCTGTGATGATGTTCGTGTTTATGAGCAGGGCAACTATCATTACATTCATGCTCGTGATCGTGGTGATGCTCGTGCTGTGCATGTGCCTCATCTAACTTTTTTTCTACTTGATGTACTTCATAGGCATTCAAGTTTAGTAAATCAGTAGAAATTTTCCCATAGTCGCAATGCGCTATTTCAGCAAAAGAATTGGCGCTTTTTAAGATCCCTTCCAATTGCTTAATATAATCTGCGGAGACCTCACTTGCTTTATTAATAACAATATAATCGGCAAAAGTCACCTGGCGTTTGGCTTCTTCTCGTTCCTTTAGAATATCTTCCGCATGATGGGCATCAATCAAACAAATGGTGGCATCCAATCGAAAACGGCTTTGGATAGCAGGTTCGGCAACAAAAGCGGCTGCAACGCCATCTGGTTCAGCTATTCCTGTTGTTTCTACAATCAAATGGTCAAACTCGTGTTCTCCATTGACTAAATCAACGAGCGTTTGCACCAATTCACCATTCAAGGTACAACAAATGCAACCATTCGACATTTCAAAAATGCCACTATCTGCTCCTACAACCAATTCGTTGTCGATTCCTATTTCTCCAAATTCATTTTCAATGATGGCAAACTTTGTATTGGGATTCGCTGAAATTAGATGATTGAGTACCGTCGTTTTTCCTGCCCCCAAAAAACCTGTTAGAATGGTGACAGGTATTCTATCTTCGTTCATTTGTTTTTTTGTTTATTAATAAAAAGCGTTCTTTGACAAATTGAACTATTATTAGCGCTTCCCAACTTTACGTGTTGAACAAAACGAGTCAAAGAACCATAAAATAAGACACCCCAAGATAAGACAACAAAAGCTTAATGACAAAAGTGGGCTCCTATGTTTTTCTTTGTAATTTCGGTTGTAAACAAGCGTTCGTATTCCTTCAGTTTATTCAAAGTTGTTTGATCGGTATTAATGACTACAAATTCTGCTGCTTGAATCAAGGCTTCCATTCGAGCCGTTTCGCCCTGTACTTTTTTCTGTAGGCAACGAAATACTGCTCCATCGTCTAAGTAGAAGATCGTTTGAATCGTGGTTTCTTCAAAGCCTTGCCAAATGCCTTTTTCATGGACCGCTAAGGCTAGTTCATTTCCTCTGTAATACAAACTAACAAACTCGTTCCAACCTTCTTCTGAAACTGCAAATCGAATGCCTTTTGTCTCTTTTTTGTCTTTAATAAACGTCAAGACACCGCCCGATACATTATTACAAGCATAAGAAAAATCTGTCCGCTGAAAGTCTTCTGACCCATCAACGACCTTTTGTAACAAGGTTCTATTGGCGACCTTATTTTCTAAAGCACGTGCTTCTGGTGACATGATTTTTTCGGGAACAATTAGACTTGCTTCTGGGGCATCTTGTAACACTTCTGTAGAAATCGTTTCTACACAAGATGTTAATAAAATAAAGAAAAGGAAAAGTATTGTTTTAGACATCTTGCCTGTTTGATAAATCAAATGTAGTAAGTCATTCGTTACTTTTGGAGTGGCTGACTTACGTTTTACTTGATGACCAAATTAGCCTTTTTTAAGTAGAAGGACAAATATTCTTATTAACAAAAAAATGCTTAGACCCCAAAGTGCAAACACTTGTAGCCCTATCTTAAAAGTACCTTATAAAAGACAGCATTCGAACCTATTATTTTATCCATTTTAAATTACTATAATAAGGTCTAAGCCTTAAATCTAAGCTGATTCAAAGCCAACTAAAAGTACATAAATTGGAGGTTCTCATACAAAACAAGTAGGAGTTGTTTAGAATTAAGTAATAATTAAATATGAATTATAAATCAACGAATTCAGTTGAAAATCTCCAACAGAGCTTGTTATTTAGAAATACCTCATTGGAATAGGAACGTTAGCTTCGGATCCATGGATAGAAAATGGAATGCCCAGCATACCGTATAAGAAGTATCGCTTCGTCACCATTCATACCGTATCAAGATAAGAAGAGTAGGTATTCATTATTTTATATTCAGATGTTTTTTTTCGGATAAAGGGTGTCGGAGCGATGCTCCTTTTATCTTTTTTAGAAATGGTGCCAGGGCGATGCCTTTTGTAAAATGCTGCATACATTTCTACGTAAAAAACATAGTATTAAACATCGTTGATTTCAAACAATTTTTTAGCTAAACTAAAGTATACACCAAGCTTAGCTTATTTTTTTCTCAAAAAAAAAGCTGCCTGATTTTCATTTCAGGCAGCTTCATTTTTTTGGTATAACAGGTATTATTAGCGTTGTAGCATGATATAACCTGAATATTGATCCCCTACTCTACCTTCACTTTTGTTAGATCCAGTTCCAGTATAGGTCGTATCGTTTAATTTCAAAACATAGAAGTAAGTACCATCTGGTAAATCTTGACCGTTAAATTGTCCATTCCATCCTGTTGGCGATCCTTCATATACTAGTGTTCCCCATCTAGAGAAGATTTCGATATTAGCATTAGGATATTGGTTTACACAACGAACAATCAATTGATCGTTAATACCATCCCCATTTGGAGAAAGACCTTGTGGGATGAAACATTCAAAGTCTGTTGTCACCTCGATTAAGACTTGTACGGTATCGCAACTATTAGGACATTGAATATCACAAATAGAATACAACATGGTATCTACTCCAAAGAATCCAGAACGTGGATAGTAGTTCAAGGTTCCAGCAGCTTGATTCAATTGAACCGTACCGCCATTTGTACTATCAACTACTGCTAGTAAATAACCATTAGCATTTGGATTATCATTATTAATAATGTTATTACCTCCAATTGTAGCACTTGTCAAAGAATCTCTAAATTCAATCGTAAAGTTATCATCTGCTCCCGTTGGAATCACTTCGTACATAACTGTTGTCGTATCTCCTATTGCAGAAGGACAACCATTCATAGAAACCGTTAACATATAATCTCCTGAATTCGCTCCAGATAAGAATAATTGACCAACTGTAGTGGTATCAATTGTTCCAGATGGGCTTTCCCAATAGTATTGTACTGGAGGGAAGTTATAGGTAGAAGTATCTTGTAGTTCCAACAAATCACCCACACACAATGGCTCTGTATAAAATAGATTTGGTTGTGCTGGTGTTGGACTAATCGAAACATTCACCGAACCTGAATTAGAACAATTGTTTGCATCTGTAATCGTCAAGGTATACAATCCAGCAAAGGCTTGAGTCGTATTTGACCTTGTTGGGTTAGGCAATGTTGTGCTAAATCCAGCTGGTCCAGACCAATTGTAGGTATTTCCTGGTGCATTATTCAATAAGGTCAATGTTTGTCCCTCACAAGGTAAGTTAGCCGTTGGTACTGGTACTTCTGGTAAATCCAATACGTCAAAGTTAAAGCCAAGCGCAGAACTGTCAAAACAAGTTGCAGGACCTTCTGTTACTTGTATGAACATAGAATAAGCGCCACTATCAGCAGCTGACATATTTGGTATAATCAAGGAATCTGTATTGTTAGCAATTAAGTTTCCGTTGAAATACCAGTTGTAAGTAATCGTACTACCAATGTAGGTTGCCGTATTTCCTAAGTAAATAATAGCGGTATCGCCATCACAAGGTGGTACCCCTGTTAATACAGGAGGCTGTACTTCATTGATGTCTACATAGATAGAATCCGATGCTGGACAACCATTCCCTGAAGGTGGTGTAATCGTAAAGATTTGCCATCCTTCATTTCCAACAGTAACACCTGTTACTACGGTATCTCTAGTTGTTGGGTTAAAGGTTATTTGTCCTGCTGGACCTTCCCATTTATAAGAATAGTTAATTCCATTTGATGGGACACTTGCGCTCAATGGCAATACTTCGCCTTCACAAAGAACGGTATCTTGTGTTGGTATTAAAATAGTTGGACGCTCTAAGAATACTCTTGCTGTATCTTGACAAGTAGCAATATTTCCATTAAAATCAATTGCCGTTACAGTAAAGAGAACATTTCCTATATCTGTACAAGTAATTGTATTTGGTGTTACAAATATACTGCTGATACCACAGTTATCTCCCGCAGAGTTAATCACTCCAAAAGGATTTGAGGTATTTGCTTGTAAAACCACACTACCCGCATTTGTTAAGTTAACATTGACTGCTCTACAGTTTAGTGCTGGTGGAGTCGTATCTCTTACCGTTACTAAAGCGGTACAAGAATCTACATTTCCATTTACATCTGAGACAATTAAGGTAACTACTTGTACCCCTGTATCTGAACAATTGTACTGAATTGAAGTCGATCCATTACTAAAGGCAAGACCACCAATATTACAATTATCAAAACTACCACTGTCAATCTGACTAGCTTGAACGGTTGCTGTTCCACTTACATTACTAAGGAATACGTCAATGTCTTGACACATGACAACAGGCGGTGTCTCATCTTCTATATTAAGTGTCACCACACAGTTCGCTGAATTTCCTGCTGCATCTGTTACCGTTAATATTGCAGGAGTTGGAATTCCAGCCCTAGTACAATCAAAGGTATCGACAGATACACCATTTATTTCGTAAGAAACAATACCACAGTTATCATAACTAGCACTATCCAATTGATTTGCGTCAACAGCAGCTATCCCAAATTGATCCAAAAGGATCGGTAAGGTGCCATAACAAATCGCTGTAGGATCGATATTGTCTGTAATCGTAAAGCTCGCTGTACAAGTACTTGTGTTTCCTGATGGATCTGTCAAGGTTAAAATTGCTTGACGTGTTCCAAGACTATCACAATCATAAATGATACTTGTTTGTCCGTTGATTAAAGTATCTACAATAGAACAGTTATCTACATTGAATGAATTCAATTGAGCTCCCGTAATTTCAACAACTCCTGCTGCATTTAAAGAAACCGTTCCAAGAGAAGCACAAACTGGATTTCCTTGCGCTGGTGCCAAACTATCAATCACTTGAACCAAAGCATTACATTCATCAAAGTTGCCACTTGGGTCTTCTACCCTAATCACCATTTGGTGTATGATATTAATATCAGAACAATTAAAGGTGGTGTCTTGCAAGCCATCAATATACCAAGTTAGAATAGTACAAGAATCAGACGCTCCAAGCGCTAAATCTTCTGGATCAAGATTAACCAATCCATTTTGTCCTAAATAAACCAGTTGTGTTGTACCAATACAATCTAAATTTGGATTCGTTTGATCTACAACATCAATATTCGCAACACAAGTACTTGTGTTACCATACTGATCGGTTACACTCAAGGTTGCTGTTGTTGGCGAACCTACATTTGTACAGTAGAAGGTATCTAATGCTTGACCATTAATTGCATAGGTTAAGTTAAATGAACCACAGTTATCAAAACTGTTGCTATCTATTTGGTTCGGGCTAATTGCTACAAATCCATTCGGATCTAGTACGGCTACAAAAGACGTACAATTAGCTACAGGAGGTATCGTATCCAGTACCTCTATCGTTGCGACACAATCTCCAGTCAAACCAGAGCCATCTGCTACGGTTAAAGTTGCTTGTTGTGAAACCCCAATATTATTACAAGTAAAGATAATCGAATCTTGTCCATTGATTAACCAAGAGACAATACCACAGTTATCAAAACTAGCACTATCAATTTCTTGTGCTTGCACCCAAACATTACCTTGTGGGTTTAAGTAAACAGGTAGTGTTGGACAAATAGCAACTGGTGCCGTTGTATCACTAATATTAACAATCGCATTACAAGCAGAAGATTGATTGCCTGAGGGATCTATTGCGATCACTTGAATTTGATTGCCACCAATATCTGCACAAGTAAAGACGATGGTATCTAATCCGTTTCCTATAATTGAATCTACACTACAGTTATCATTTGAACTGATCAATAAACTACTAGCAGTAATTAAAGCTTGTCCTGTTGAGTCTAAAGATAAATTAGTAATGAAACGACAGTTTACGGTCGGGCTTGTGATGTCTTGTACATCAATAATAGCATTACAAGTATCTGTATTTCCATCCTGATCAATCACTGTTAAAACAGCTGTATTCAAACCGATCATTGAACAGTCAAAAGTATCTCTTGCTTGTCCATTGATTAAGTAAGAAGTTATCGTACAGTTATCACTACTTGGTGTTGATGTATTATTCAAATCAAATGCATTTACAAAGAACTCTCCAGTCGTTCCAGAAAGTACTGCATTGATTGGACCACCACAACGAGCAATTGGGTTCGCAGTATCTTGTATTGTTATGGTAGAAATACAAGTATCTGTATTTCCTGCAAAATCAGAAACCGTAAAGGCTACTGTAAATGGCGTTCCAATAACATTACATCCATAAGTCAAACTATCTTGACCATCTATTTTAAACGTTGTTGAATCTATTCCACAATCATCTGAACTACCAAAGTCTAGATCAATTGCTTGAATGGTAACAAATCCACTCGTTCCAATTGGTGCAGAATAGCTGCTTTGACAAACAGCCGTTGGTGCGCTACAATCTTGTACCGTTACCATTGCGTGACAAGTATCTATATTTCCGTTAACATCTTGTCTTTCTAAAACAACTGTTTGTATTCCAAGATCCGCACAAGTAAAGATGATATTATTAGAACCGTTAATTGTTTGTATTGCTGACATTCCACAAGCATCTGTTGTTCCTCCATCTACATTCGCAGCAGTAACATTTACAAACCCTCCACTTACACATACAGAGGTATCACGACAAACCATTGTTGGAGGTATTGTATCTAATACTTCAATGTTTCCATTACAAGTACTTGAATTTCCATTAACATCGGTAACTGTTAAAATAACCGCATTAAATGGTCCTACATTGGCACAAGTTAAGGTATCTGGATTTGTGAACGTAGTATCTACGCCACAGGCTTCTATAATACTAGCTGTTATCCAAGCAGGATCTACAACCAAAATTCCATTTGCATCTAAATACTGTGTGGTAATACCACAAGTAATAGATGGTGCCGTTACATCTTGAATCGTAACAATAGCCGTACAACTAGCTGCATTATTGCTAGCATCCATCGCCATTATTGTAATGGTATTAGGTCCTACATCTGCACAAGTATAATTCACAGCAGTACCACCATTCAATGTAATAGAATTAATACCACAAGCATCCGAAACAGTATATAAACCAGCCGTTGCTGAATCTACCGTCGCATTTCCAAAAGCATTCAAATCTACTGTAATGTTATTACAAGTAAGTGTTGGTGCAACGGTATCTAATACCGTTAAGGTGGTTGTACAAGAATCAATGTTTCCATTGACATCTGTAGCAATTAGCGTAATTGGGCCTGTTCCTACATCGGCACAAGTGACCAAGTTAGGCGCTCCTCTAAAGCTTAAGCTTCCAATTCCACAGGCATCCGTTGTCCCTGCATCAAACATAGATGCATTCACAGGAGCAACACCTCCAGAACTCAAATGGATGTTCACCGTTACAGGTTGACAAGCCATCATTGGTCGAACAGTATCTACTACTGTTACTTGAGCAGTACAGTTATCTGTATTTCCACTTTGATCAATAACAGTTAGTGTAACGTTGTTAGGGCTACTATTAACATCTGAACAACGGAAAGTATCTTGAGAAGCACTATAGTTGGTGATTCCACAATTATCTGTACTACCTCCATCTAAATCCATTGGATTTAAGACGGCTATTCCATTAACATCCAAAGACAATTGAACAGG
>CALDEP010000047.1 GCA_937942475.1 uncultured Aureispira sp. | reverse complement strand
CTGATAATCAAACTGATATAATTTCTCCACGAAGTAATGTTATTATAGACAGTCACTTAAATTGCTGGTGTTCACTAAAACAAAAAAATCCTAGCCCAAAAGAGGACTAGGATTTTAAATTATAGATCGTTATTGTAGAATTTACAAGCAACGGCACAATACATCCTGTCCACTAGGTAGGTGATACCAGTAGTAATAAGATGCATTCCAATATTTAGTTGCTGTATTCATTATTTTTTTTTGTTATAACGAATATAAGATAGCTGTATTGGAAAAACAAGTTTTAAAGAAATTATTATTTTTTTTTCATCCAGATTAAACCTTTTGAATTAACAAAGCTCTAAGTAGACGAATACCAGAAATTATCAAAAAAATTATTAAAAACAGAAAATAAACAATTGTCAAATGAAAAAATCAATCTTAATAACTTTAGCATTTTCTTTAATGGTAACGCTTGGCTTTGCTCAAAAAACGGATAAATTATCAAAAGAAGAAAAAGCGGAAATGCGTGCTTATTATGAAGAAAAAGTATATCCAGTAAAAAAAGCAGCACACGATCAATTTATAGGAGGACTTAGTGCGGATGACAAAGCTTTTTTGGAAACTAAAAGAGCAGAAAAAAAATCAATTCAAAAAGAATCTCGTGCGGCACAAAAAGAGCTTAGAACCTTGAAAAAAGATGGAAAAAGTAAAGAGGAATTGAAAGCAGCTCGCAAAACAGCAATGGAACCAATCAGAGAAAAACAAAAAGCATTGGCGGTATCTATGCAGCCTTTTATGGAGCGTAATAAAGCTTTAATTGAAACTAGTATTGCACCAATTAAAGATAATCAAGAGATGTGGAAAGATGAGAAAGATGCTATGTTAGATGATTTTTTGAGTGAAGAGGATAATGCCAAAAGAGATGCTAAACAAGCTAAAAAGGCGAATAAATCAGACAAAAAATCAGGAGATAAAGCAAGTCAAGGGGCTGGAAAAAAGATGCTTAGTTTTGTGCTTTGGAGTGGTGAAATGAAAAAGAAACAGCCAAAGAAAAAAGAAGGAAAAGGTAAAAAGTCGAAAAGAGGATAGGTTTTATCAAAAAAAAGCTATCAAATAATCAAAAAACATAAATTATGAAACAGGCTATATTAGTAATATTGGTTGTAAGTTTAGGTTTAAGTGTTGTATTTGCTCAAGGAAGGCATAAGGGACACAAACATCATCCTAAATTGAACAAAGAGGCAAAAGCTGCCTTACATGAATTTCACAAAGAAACCATTTATCCAGTTAAAAAAGCGGCACACGATCGGTTTTTGGCAACGTTAAGCCAAGAGGATAGAACTTTTTTGGATCAGAAAAGAGCAGAGGGAAAAGCCTTGCATCAGGAAATGAAATCTATGCACCAAGAAATGAAAGGGCTTAGAGGAAGTGATAAAAGTAGAGAAGAGATGCATGAAGTTCGCAAAGAAAAATTTGCCCCTTTAAAAGCAAAACGTCACGCTTTTATGGAATCCATGAAACCTTTTATGGAACGAAATGAAGCGTTGATAAAAACTTCAATAGAGCCTTTGAAGGAGAACCATGCTGCTTGGAAAGCTAAGAAAGACGCTATTTTAGAGCAACATTTGTCAGAAGAAGAGAAAACTAAAATGGCTGATTGCAAAAAAGAAAAAGGAGCGCGTGGACATAGAGGTGGACATCATGGACACAAAGGAGATCATGCACACAAAGGAGATAAAAAGCATGAAGGAAGAAGCGGAAAAGGAGCTGTTCGATTTGTTTTGTGGGATGGAGAAATGAAAGCGCCAAGAGAAGATCAAGGAAATACAAGTGAACATTCAAAAACAGGCATCGAAAACTTATCTGAGGTCGGTAGTTTTACGGTTAGTACTTATCCAAATCCAGCGATTAGCCAGACGACAATTTTACTTAACTTGACGGAAGAATCAAAGCAGGTGAAAGTTAGTTTGACCAATACAGAGGGACAACAAGTTTGGGTTAAAAACTACAATAAGTTGACTGAAGGAGAGCATCAAATTGATGTGAATTTACAGAAGCTAGTAAGTGGGCAATATTTTTATACGGTAGAAATAGGAGAGGAGCGTATTACAAAGCCATTTGTAGTGAATAAGTAATAAGGTCAAAGAAGTATTCATTTTAGTAGCCATTCTGACTTGTTCAGGATGGCTATTTTGATGTATGGAGGACAAAAAAAAGGCACGAAAATAATTTCGTGCCTTTTTTAATCGTATTCAACTCAATTTTATTGAACAGTATGGTTAACTGTTTGAGAAGTTAGACTAGCTGTGCTATCTGTAGCGATGAAAAAGTTAGCTGTTGCAGCTCCATTACCACTAGTAGACACATGATTAAATGTAAACTTAAAGTCAACGGTATCACCTGCAGCAATTGGGAAAGTACCATCAACAACATCTGCTCCAAAACAAGTAAAAGGATCACAAACATTAATCAACCAACTAGCTGGATTACTTGCATCCATAGCTGAAGCCCAATTCACGTTAATTTCTGAACCATTTGGATTATATACTCTCATTTTATAATCGGTATCAGGATCACTTGGTCGAACACTTTGACTTGTTGGACTAATCGTAATCAATTCAAAATACTGAGAAACAGTTGTTACAGTATAGCTGAATGTTTTCATAGACAATGCTTGATCGCTAGAGTCATAGAATTTTAACATTCCAGCACCAGTACCAGCATTTCCATTTGGAATTACCATAAGCATAACATCAACAGAACCATTTGCTGGAATTGTCAATGTACCTGAAGCCGAAGAACTGCCATTTACATTATAAGTCCACCCAGAAACAGGAGTTGTTTCTTCATGTTCCCATTGAATAGTTGCTTCGTTATCGGTTGTATTACTAACCATGATCATCATGTGACTATGGGTATTAATTGTCGTCAATTCTGTAGCTGTAGTTTTAGATAAGTTGACAGTTACAGGCGTTTCTGTTTCTGTACAAGCAGTAAAGATTAGGGCTATAAGAGTTAAGCCTGCAAGGATCTTTTTCATAGAATTAATAATTTTAGATTTTTATACGGAAAATATAAATTGATAGAATCTTAAAGTTATGAATAAATTACCATATATCCATATACTTTAACATCTACTTACAAGGTTAAACTAAATAGTTTGTTTTTGCAAGAAAAAAGAAAAATGTGACCAATTTCAGAAAAAAAAGAGGATGAAATTTTCATTTCATCCTCTTTAAATCAATTAAGAATTGATATATATATGGTTAGACTATTGACGAATGAAACGTTCAGTAGTTGTACCTTCTTTAGTAGTGATGTTTACAAAGTATACACCAGCAGCTAAATTGCTAGTATTTACTTCAACAACATTTGTTCCACTGAAAGAACCATTTGTTACTTGTTGTACTTGTTGACCTAAAGCATTAACGATGTTAATGTTTGCATCAGCAGTGTTCAACATAGTAAATTCAAGTGTCATATTGTTACTTACTGGATTAGGCATGATGCGAACTTCAGCAGCTTCAACATTGATGGTAGAAACACCTACACTAGTAGCTTCAAATGTATTAACATCATCCAAGTATAAACAGTTACCGTAACCAGAAATTGCTTCAAATGCAATTACTAATTCAGTAGCACCATCATAAGCAGTTAAGTCGATAGTATCTGTTACCCATTGAGCAACTGAAGGATAAAAACGACCATTACCAACAGCAGGAGCAGTAGTTAAGTTAGTACCTTGCTTATCCCATACTGTAGTCCAAGTAGCACCACAATCTGTAGAAACATTTACTTTCAATCTGTCTGGCTCAGAACCACCATACAATGCGTGAGCACGAGAGAAAGATAATCTAGAGTTAACACTAGTTGTCAAATCAAGTTTTTCCCAAACTAATTGAGAACCGTTACCAGTTGGAATATCATAAAAATCCCAACGGAAACAACCATCAGATGCACCATGTCCACCTAAGTTCCATGTAACAGCTCCAGAAATACCTTGATTTACAGCAAAAGCTCTAACAGCATTAGGGTTATCAGCAATAACACCAGAAGCTGGTACAGGATCTCCGATAGCTAATCCTTGGAAACCTTCAACGATAGGAGTTGCAGAACTTGCACTTGGCAATTTAGCATATACTTCAGCATCCATAGCAACAGGACCTCCACTATATGTTCCACCAGCATTAACATCTGTGATGTTGTATTGTACGGTAGAAGAACCTGTAGCAGGCAATGTTGTAGCAGGGAAAGCAATAGCTGTAGATTGACCTGACATTAGGTTAAGACCACCAACTGTAACAGGAACAGCAGTACCACCATTGATTGTATACTCACCAGTTACCGTAGTAACAGGAATAGTTCCATTGTTTGTAAAGTTAATAGCAGGTGTGAAAGTATAATCACAGTAACCAGCACCAACTGTAGAGTTAGCAGCTGCTCCTACGTTCAACAAACCAGGTACGTTACCAGCAGCAGTCTTGCCACCTTGGAAAATTTCTTGTGTACCATTGTTTTGAACATAACCAACAAAACTAACTTGGTTTAAATCTCTAATGTAAGATGGAGGAGTAATACCAGTCAATGTGAAGGTAATGTTACCTCCTGCTGGAATTGCTCCAATAGTAGCACCTGCTGTAGATGAAGCACCTGTGCTAGCATTATACATATCACGTACAACATTAAAGAAAGCAGTTTCTCCATTAGAACCAGGAGCTGATGAAAATGTAATGTTTTCTTCTACCATTGCAAGGTGAAATCTATCTGCAGTAGAAACAGATGCTGAACTTGTGTTTGTAATGACAACAGTAACATCAACACTTGTTCCACTTACCCATGTTTGAGTAATAGCAATATCGTATGGAGTCATTAATGCAGCAGCAGTAGCCAATGTGCTTGATGTTACAGCAGTATTAGGTCCTGCAACAGCAGCTCCATTCAAAGATGCATTAGGTACACCTGATACACCATAATAGAGTCTTCTATCATTTGGTCCAGCAGCATATTCTGCATTCATTGGATCAACTCCAGGCCATGATGTCTGATACGTTATTTTTGCATAATTCGCACTTCCAAAAGTACCTAATGTACCATAGAGTGTTGGATTTTGTGATGCACAAGGACCACATGATGCTTGTGTGAAATGCTCAATAATTGGCATTTGCGCTACTTGCGCCTGCACGAATGCAGTTGTAGAGAAAGCACAAAGTGCTGATAATAAAAATTTTTTCATAAGACTTGATTTACTATTGTTAAAGTTAAAACGTTTTGCGTGTATTATTCTTAATACATGAACATATTAAAGAATGTACATAAGTTGTATTAACTCAAAGTTAAAAAAGTAATTTTAAAAAACAACCTAATCACAGTAATTTTTTTGTGTGAGTGTAACTTATGACAAAACAATATTCTGAAATATAATGTTTTGTTCCAAAATCTATTCTATCTGTAGTGTGCTGTTCTATATATTATAGTACTTTGTACTATTTAGATAAAGAGTAGGCTTAAATTTTTTAATTTTTTTGACAAAAAAAGCAAAGAGATATACCTTGTACTTGGTTGATTATTAGTTTTTTAGTGTTTAAATTGCTTGGGTCGTAGATTTCTGTAATCAATATGGTACGATTTTACGATTACTATAGTATATAGATATACCTTATTTTAGTATTAATACTGAACTTTTGCTAAAGGATAAATGTTCAGTTCTAGTGGGGTATTCCGAGATTAAATTTTGTATTTTTATTTAAAAGCATAAAATATTTGTATAAAAAGCCTAAATTTACATGATATTTGCATATCTTAATAAGGAAGTACCAAACACTTTAAATTTTTTATTTATTAAAATACCTTTATTTTTTTGGTATAAAAAGCTTGAACCTTAACACCTAAGCGCGCAGACGTAAACTAAATAAACACTCGATAAAAATAAAGAAAGCCTATGTTAAAAACTATACTAATAACTACTTTTCTTTTAGTTGCGATCCTCCTCCAGGGGCAAAGTAGCTTTCACGCCTCGACGACCTATGCGACTAAGCAAGGACAAATAGATCGGGAAGTAAGCCCTTCTATTGTCCTTCGGAATTTGACGAACAAAACGATTGAGCTTAGTTGGGAGATTGAAAAAACGAATTTGTCTGAAGGTTGGGATGCCATCGTTTGTGATCATCAATGTTATACCTCTTTGGTGGACAAAAAAACGTTTAAATTAGCACCAAATGAAGTCTTGCACGATTTTAAAGTGTCTTTTCGCCCTAATGGAAAACAGGGAATGGGAAATGTAGTGATCTACCTTTATGATGTTTCCAATAAAGAAGAAACAGAAGAAACCATTATATTTAGTGCTGCTGCACAAGGAACACATGCTTCAATACATGATTTTTCTAAAGAAACAACGGCACCTAAAGTTTTCCCAAATCCAGCAACTGAATACATTCATATCAAAGACGATTATAATAGAGTTGCTTTAATTGAAATTTATAATGTGGTTGGTCGAAAAATGAGTGATTTTTCTGTCAATCATGCTGGAGCAAAATACGATGTTAGTAACTTACCCAAAGGAATGTACATGGTTAGAATGCGAGATGCAAACGGAAATATTATTCGTACACAGCGTATTAGTAAATATAATCCTTAATACTCCATTAGCGATAAGCCCTTGAGCATAAACTTGAGGATAAAGTAAAAGAAGCCCCTTCAAAATATTTGAAGGGGCTTCTTTTATGTTTTGTTATAAAAAAAATAATTAAGAGGTTTGGTTCTTTGAAAAATCGTATGGGAATTGTTTAGAATTAAGTAATCATTAAATATGAATTATAAATCAGCAAATCTCTAACGAAGCTTGTTAGGGAGAGATACGCTCATTGGGATAGGAGCGTTAGCTTCGCCCCCATTGATAAAAATAGAATGCCGAGCATACCGTATAAGAAGCATCGCTTCGTCACCATTTGCACGTTATCAAGATAAGAAGAGTAGTGCATCCTCCTTTTGTATTAGCATGTTTTTTTCGGATAAAAGGTGTCGGAGCGATGCTCCTTTTATCTTTTGTTTGTTTTTTTAGAAATGGTGTCAGGGCGATGCCCTTTTTAAGTGTGTTGCATTTACTCCTAAAAAAACATATTATTAAAAATCGTTAATTCTAAACAACTTCATGGTAATAATAAAAGTAAGCTTTGTGATAGACTATTTTTAAATTTTAGACATTAGATCGCTTTGCTCTTAGATTTTAGACTAAAAAGCTAATTAATAGACTTTTAGTCTAAAAGAGAAGCGATCTAAAAATTAGTTAAGAGCTACTTAGAATTATAAAATCCGTAGGATTTGCCAGAGAAGGAAATCGTTTAAAACAAAATGGCAGTCACCTCAACAGTGGCTGCCATTTTGTTTTAATATTGACCTAATAAAAGTCATTTATTTTTTAGTCAAATCCATGAAGTCTTCCACTCTAGGCGTGTATTTCACCTGTAAAGTACCATCTTCCGCACTGTAAATGAAATAAGCTTCTAAGTCAGGTAATTTACTAGCCAAAGCAACTGCTTTTTCTAAGCCCATTGCCATAAATGCCGTGGCAAAAGCGTCTGCGGTAGCGCAATTAGGCGCAAAGACAGAAGCACTCAACAATTGATTCTTTTCAGGGTAGCCTGTTTTAGGATTAATGGTGTGGGCGTACTTCATGCCCGTATTTTTATCTTCATAATAATTTTCATAATTACCAGAAGTAGCCAAAGACAAATTTGGCAATTGAACGGCTACTTGCAATTCCTTTGTTGCACTATTTTCTTTGGGCGATCGAATGCCCGTACGCCAAGAAAAACCACTAGTTGTCGTCCCTCTAGCACGAACTTCGCCACCAATTTCAACAAAGTAATTGTCGATGCCCAAACGTTCTAACAATAAACCAATCTGATCGACCGCATCTCCTTTGGCAATGGCACTAAAATCTAATTCTAAACCTTTTATTTTTTTTGTAAATAACAATTGATGGTCTGCCATATTCTGAACCTTGATAGAATCAAATTGCACCAGTTCTACTAAATTTTTAATGGCGGCAGCATCCATTTTTTCCACCATCTTTTTTTCCGTATACCCAAAACCCCAATAATTAACCAAAGGCATCACAGAAGGATTGAACCAGCCATCTGTTTGTTGATAAATTTCTTTTGCCAAGTTATAATTTCGAGCAAAATGACTATCAGTCCCTACCCATAAGGAATCTTTTTCATGATTAAATATCGAAATCTGGGACGTTTCAATATAAGTCGAAACGGCATTATTAATATCAATCAACAAGTCGCCTAATTGAGTAGACAAATCTATTTCGGTACTATCTAGATAAGAAATAGAGAGTGTTGTGCCCATTGTTTCTCCAATGAATCGTTCTTTTTTTAATTTTTTTTGCTCGGGAGCGGTTGCTTGTTCAGAAGCACAAGCGAAAAGTAAGCTGCTAAAAAGAAAGAAGAAAAAAAGTCTCATAAGATCTGTATATTATTAATAACTCATGTTACGCATAAAACTAATTAGGCTGCTTAACATTAAGAAAATAGCTTGCCAAATAGGTTTTAATGTTGAATTTTGAATGCTTAATTTTTAATGCCTTATTTTCATCGAAAAGGCATTAAACATTCAAAATTAA
>CALDEP010000046.1 GCA_937942475.1 uncultured Aureispira sp. | reverse complement strand
ATTGTGTTTTATTTTGGAAGTGAAATATTGTGTTTTTATTAGGAATTATAATCATTACTCCGTTGAAAAATCGTATTAGTTTGATTGTCAGCAAGATGTATTTTTATTAATTAAAGCGCTAAAAAGCGGATAATCAAATTAATGCAAGATGCTTTTTTATGTTTTTTATAGAACCCGAAGGCTCACGAAGTAAAAACTAAAAAATCAACGGAGTATTAATAATAACACAAGACCTAAAAAAGATAATTAATTCCAAAATGAAGAGACATCTAGACGAAACTTATAATTTTATCTGCAAACGATCAATTAAATTTATAATATCGTTAAAACGAGCCAAATAAGCGACCCAAGTCATGGGAATTCCTTCTTCGCCATAAAGAATGCCTGCCAAGCCACCTGTAATTGCGCCAGTAGTGTCAGTATCTCGCCCTAAATTGACGGCTGCTAAAACGGTTTCCGAGTAATTATGATGATTGAGCAAACACCAAAAACTAGCTTCCAAGCTATCAATAACATAGCCTCCAGAATTGATGGCTTTTCTTGATAATTGGTAGAGTGGGGTAGATGCCGATAGGATTCGATCAAAAACTTCCAAATGTTCCTTGGGAAAATCTTTTGTTTGGGCAAAATCATTCACCAATACAATGACTTCTTGATAAGCTTCCAAGGCATTTTTTCCTTGTAATAATAAGCGAGCATATTCTAAGTAAATGAAACAAGCAAAACAAGCTATAAAATGACCATGCGTTAGAGCAGAAACATCGCTAGTGATTTGCCAACGCTCCTCAATCGGCAGATCTTTGGTATAAAAAATAAGCGGTAAAATCCGCATCAAAGATCCATTGCCATTGCTTTGAATGTCCTTGCCACCAGCATCTTGTGGTGGCACTTCTCCTAGTTCTAATTGTCGAATCGCTTGCCGAGTAGTGTTTCCCATATCAAACACCACTCCATGTGGCGTCCAATATGCCGCTCGATACCAGTTCACAAAATGATTTCCTAGTTCTTGTAAATCATAGCCTTCTGCGAGCATTTCCATTAAGCAAAAGGTCATGGTACTGTCGTCCGACCAAGTGCCTTTTGGTTGTTTATGCGTACCGAATTCTTGGAGTATTTTGACTGGATTCTTTTGAAGGGCTTCACGAGACATAAATTCAACAGGAACGCCAAGAGCATCTCCTACAGCTAAGCCTAATATGGCAGATTTTAAGTTCATAGTTTTGTTTTCTTTCTAGCATAAAACAAAGTAACTCTAAATCGTTCCTACAAACCAAAAAAAAGGCTAAAACCTTTATTTAAAAAGATTTTAGCCCAGTATAATATATAGCCTTACATTATTCCATGTTCAAATTTTCAAATCAGTACTTAAACCAATTCCACTACCATAGCAGAAGCACCACCGCCACCATTACAGATACCAGCAACACCAATTTTTCCACCTTTGTGTTTTAGAGCAGAAAGTAACGTGATGACGATTCTACAACCAGAAACACCAATTGGATGTCCCATTGCAACCGCACCACCAAATACATTCACTTTATCGTGGCTCAAGTTCATTTCTTTCATGTTTGCCAAAGCAACCACAGAAAATGCCTCGTTGATTTCAAATAAATCAGCATCTTCTAAAGTGATACCCGCTTTTGCAGCAGCCTTAGGCATCGCCAAAGAAGGCGTAGTCGTGAACCAAACAGGCTCTTGAGCAGCATCTGCAAAACTTCTGATTTTAGCGATTGGTTTCAAGCCCAATGCTTCCGCTTTTTCTTTGCTCATCAAAACAACAGCAGCAGCACCATCATTGATTTTAGAAGCATTGATAGCCGTAACAGTACCGTCTTTTTTGAAAACAGCACGTCCTTTTTTGACACTAGCCAAATCTGTAATACGTTTGTTGTCTACTTCCTCATCTCTACTAATAATGATTGGATCTTTTCTACGTTGAGGCACGCTTACAGGAACGATTTCGTCGTTGAACCAACCGTTTTCATAAGCCGCTCTAGCACGCTCGTAAGAAGCGAAGGCATATTCGTCTTGCTCGTCTTTAGAAATGTTTTTGCCTTCTGCACAAACCTCTCCACAAGTACCCATCATTTCTCCATTGTAAGGATCTTGCAAACCATCGCGAACGATTGCATCGACCATTTGACCGTTTCCATAACGAATTCCAGTACGACCAGAAGGAATGTAATGAGGCGCTTGAGACATGCTTTCCATACCACCAACAACCACACAATCGTTGTCACCCAATAGAATAGACTGAGCACCCAACATCATCGCTTTCATTCCAGAAGAACATACTTTATTGATTGTTGTACAAGGAACTGTATTTGGAATACCAGAAGCCAAAGCAACTTGTTTAGCTGGCGCTTGTCCTGTATTGGCCGTCAAAACGCAACCCATATATACTTCGCCTACTTCGCTTGCCTCAATTCCTGCACGCTCAATAGCACCTGTAATTGCCGTTTTTCCTAAATCAATAACATTAACAGAAGACAATATACCACCTAAATTTCCAATAGGAGTTCTTGCTACTGATACAATATATACTTCTTTCATGATCGTAATTTTCTTATAGTGAAGAATTATTATTTTAAAATTGGGCACAAAACTACAAAAAATATTGCAGTTTGCCTATGTTTTATTCCAACAAAATAATAAGAGAATGGTTAAAAAGATTCGTTAAATTTATTTATTCTATCTTTGTATTAGAAAATAGAAACTCATTTTTAATTTAAAACTAAACCTATGTACAAAATTATTTTTGTGTTATCCTTATTTCTAGGGATGCAGGCAACAATTCAAGCGCAGATTGTTAATATTCCAGATGCAAACTTTAAAGCAGCATTGTTGGCGCATGGTTCTACGATTACAGGACCTAGTGTTAATATAATTGATACTGATGGTGATGGAGAAATTCAGATTTCTGAGGCGCAGGCTTATACAGGTAATATACTAATCAATAGTAAGTCTATTACTGATCTCACAGGGATTGAAGCATTTACAGCGATAACCATTTTGCATTGTAAGTACAATCAACTATCTAGCATAAATATTTCAATGAATACTGCTCTGGTAGATTTAAATTGTTCTTTTAACCAATTAAATGCCTTAGATGTCTCCTCTCAGACGGCTTTAGTGAATTTGTCTTGTTCAGATAATGAGCTAAATAATCTGAATGTGTCCAATAATCTAAATTTAGGTTATTTGTCTTGCGCTGAAAATAACCTCTCTAATTTAGACGTGCAATTTAACTCCGATTTAGTCTATTTATATTTTAATGGCAATGAATTGACAACTATAGACATAACTAATAATGCAAATATAATTTTCTTAGATTGTCAAGATAACCAACTCAATAGTTTAGATTTGGCAAATCAACAGAGTTTGTCTACACTGAATTGTTATAATAATAAACTGAGTCATTTAGATCTTTCAGTAATTTCAAATTTACAAATGTTGGATTGTTCTCAAAACCTTCCTTTTTTGCAGATTTGTGTTTCTGATTTATTGTTGGTTACAAATGCTTGGATCAAAGATGCTTTAGCTTTTTTTGTTGAAGACTGTCAGTATTCTTTAGCAGTCAAAGGAGAGGTTGCTATAGATACAAATTCAAATTGCCAGGTGGATAGTTTTGAGCATCGTTTAGGGAATGTATTTTTGTCATTTGACGATGGAGTCAATCAAACTTTTGTTCTAACAAATGGTGTTGGTGCTTATCAAGCACATTTGGATACGGGAACTTATACTCTTAATTTATTAACTAGCTCAGCTAATGTATATTCTGGTCTTTGTGTCACGACTCAACAAGTTGTTGTAGATACCAATTATCAGATACAGACTATAGATTTTAGTTTGGATGCATTAATTGTTTGCCCCAAATTGGAAGTAAATATTTCTACCCCATTTTTAAGACGTTGTTTTAACTCAGTTTATCATATTAATTATTGTAATACGGGAGGAGCAACAGAAGACAGTGTTTACATAGAGGTTGAATTAGATACCAGTTTATATTTTAATAGCAGTACTGTCCCTGTAGTTAGTCAAAATGGAAATGTTTATCGGTTTAATGTTGGAAGTTTACCTCCCAATACTTGTGGTAGAATTACTATCAATGTTACAGTGAGTTGCTATAGTGAGCTAGGGCAAATCCATTGTGTTGATACACGTATTTATCCAAATGATTTATGTTTAACTTCTATAACGAAGATTGATTTAACACATAGGTGCTTGACAGATACAGTACTTTTTGTAGTAACTAATCCTGGCAATTCTATCACGCTTCCTTATTTGTTATTAGAGGATACAGTAGTGGTTGATACAGGTTCTTTTACTTTAAATACTGGACAATCCTTATCTTTATATTATCCTAGAAACAGTGGCGGAACGTCTACTTACCAATTAATAATAGCGGATGGAGACCCAGTTTACTATACAGCTTCTGTTTTGGTTGGATGTGATATTAATTCAGTCAGCACCAACTTATTATATAGACCTAATTTTCCGCAAAATCATGTAGATGTTGATTGTACACCCAATCGAGGAAGTTATGACCCAAACGACAAAACAGGTTATCCTCTAGGTTATAGTAGCAATCATTATATCCAACCAAACTCTACGATAGATTACCGCATTCGTTTCCAAAATACAGGAACAGATACCGCTATTTTTATCAATATACTAGACACTATTTCTCCTTATTTGAATTTAGGAACCTTGAACATGGGGGCAGCGAGCCATCCATATACCATGTACATTATGCCAAGTACGCCAAGTGGAGAACAAGTCTTGCGCTTTCAATTCAGTCCAATTTATTTGCCAGATAGCAATGTGAATGAACCTGCTTCAAATGGGTTTATAGAATACAGCATTGCACAGGTCGCAAACTTATCAAACGGAACAATAATCAACAATAGTGCGTCTATTTATTTTGATTATAATGCTCCAATTCAAACGAATACCACTTTGCATACCGTTTGTGATAATTGTCATCCTGAAAACATTACAAATGCTGGAACGGTAGTATTGGATTTAGATCAAATAGCAGCATCGAGTTATAAGGTAGTAGCCATTCCAAATCCATTTTCAATCGAAACGAGCATTGAAATACAAGACTACAAAGGACAAGGAGAAGACCTTAAATTGGAAGTTTATGACGTGATGGGAAGGTTACAAAATACCTTGAATGGAAATCGGGAAGGACGGTTTCTCTTGCAAAGAGGAGCCTTGCCAACAGGCGTTTATTTCTTCCGAATTAGCGAAAAGGGACACTTATTACAGAGTGGTCGTTTAGTAGTAGGCGAGTAGTCTAATAATGAAATCCAAGCAGTTTAAGAATAAGTGACAATTTGAAGATTGTATAATGAAAAATATGATCTTCAAATTGTCATATATTTAATCATAAGCTTGCTGAATGCATGTCATTACTAGAGGAATAAAAACGATTAACAGACTTATTTATCGTTGAAATGCCATCCAATTTTGAGAAATTTTATTATTTTGATAGTCAAAGTACTTAATTTCCCAACAAATATGCATTCTGCTAATTATGAAAAATTTCTTAAAAATTTTACTCCTCATTTTCCTTTATTCAAATCTATCATTAGCCCAATCAAATAAAATTGACTCCATATTTGATGATAAAGGCAGAATTGATTCCATTATTTATTATAAATCAGACTCAGAGATTCAGCAAGTTAAAACGTATCATTGGAATGGCAAATTGCAGTCAATCAGTAACTACAAGAATAACTTAGTTGAAGGAGCGTCTACTTGGTATCGAATTCTCGGCAATTTACATGCAATTAAAACCTATAAGAAAGGTAAGAAAGAGGGACTTTATAGAGATTATCACTTTAAGGAGGAAGTAATGTGGCATAAAGGTGCATACAAAGAGGATCAAAAAAGTGGCGAATGGCAGACTTTCCATAAGAACGGCATCGTTTCAGAAAAACAAAATTATATTAATGGAATAAAGCAGGGAGAAGCTAATAAATTTGACGAAGATGGAACTCTAATCGAATCTATTTTTTATGTAGATGATGTGGTAAACGGGAATGGGGTGATTTATCATAAAAATGGAAAAATAGCAAGAACAGGAAAAATACTGAATGGTAAGGAGGAAGGGGAATGGAAGTCCTTTTATGATAGTGGGGACTTAGAGGGAATCTGCCATTTTGAAAATGGAAAAGTAGTCGGCGAAATGATTGGATACCATAAAGATGGTCAACTGCTTCAAAAGATCCATTTTGTAAATGGAAAAATTGAAGGAGAAGTAAAAGAATTCCACAACAATGGTCGGCTTCACAAAGAGCTGTTTTATAAAGAGGGGAAAAAGGAAGGGGCTCGGAAAGAGTACTTTTACGATACGTTTTTATTAGCCCAAATTGATACTTTCAAGCATAATAAAAAGGAAGGTAAATCAATTTCTTATTTTAGGAATGGTAACATGAAAGAATTAGGATACTATAAGAATAGTTACAAAATAGGGGATTGGAAAACTTTTTATAAGAATGGTCAAGTGAACGAAATTCGAACCTATGTTTATGGAAAGAAAAATGCTGAGGGCTATATGAGTAAATACTATGAAACTGGAGAATTTGTTGGAAAAGGAATGCTAGAGAATGGACAGCAAATAGGTATTTGGAAGGTGTATCATAAAAATGGTCAATTAAGAAATGAAGGCTTATTTACGAAAGGAAAGAGAACTGGCGAATGGAAATTTTATTATGATAATGGGAAACTCAAAGAAGTTGGTCCGTTTGTTTTAGGAAAAAGGAAAGGCAAATGGAAACTTTATGACCGAGAGGGGCGAGAAACGATGGAGGAATATAAATAAGTGAAGCCTTGTCTGTGAATTTGAAAATAGAAGCATTTGAAGACTTGAAATTGGCTAATGGCAACTATTTTCAAATCTTCAAATGCTCAAATCAATAAAACTTAATCCTTAATCGTCAGACATTCCAAATACATCTGAACGGTATTTTGCAAGCCATAATACAAAGAATCAACCACCAAAGCATGTCCAATAGATACTTCCAAAAGGTTTGGAACGTTTTCTTGAAAATAGCGTAAATTATCTAAATTCAAATCGTGCCCTGCATTAATACCAATCCCTAAATCATGTGCAATTTTAGCACCTTCTGCATAAGGCTGAATCGCAGCAGCTTTGTCTTTGTGGTACTGCTCGGCATAAGGTCCTGTATAAAACTCAATTCTATCGGCACCTACTTTTTTTGCGCCTTCAATGAATTTAGCAACAGGATCACAGAAAATAGAAACACGAATTCCTTTGGCTTTTAAAATGCCAATTGTTTCTGTTAAAAAAGCTTCGTGTGTAATGGTATCCCAGCCACTATCAGAAGTTAAGGCATTTTGAGCATCAGGAACCAAGGTACATTGGTCGGGCGCATTGGCTAAGACCAAATCCATGAATTTTTGAGTTCGAGGATTGCCTTCGATGTTAAATTCTGTTTTGGTAATTGCTTTTAGAGCAGGAATATCAGCATAAGTGATGTGTCGCTCATCAGGGCGAGGATGCACGGTAATTCCTTCTGCGCCAAAAGCCTCAATATCTTTTGAGATTTTGACTAAATCAGGATAATTACTTCCTCTGGCATTGCGAATTAGGGCAATTTTATTAACATTGACACTTAGACGTGTTTTCATAATTAGAACCTATAATGTAAAAAATAAATAAAAGAAGTAACAAAGATAATACGATTTGAGAACTAGCTGAGCTCTACTTCAAATTTATTTTGTAAAACCTAGAACTTTGCCAATGATTGACGCTAGTTTTCTAGTAGGCATTAATCTAGGGACTGTCCAGTTTTTGAACTTACCATAAACAAGCGGATAACGAGCCTTAGGTTTTTTTGCTTCTATAATATTCGCCATCATTTCCCCAAATTCAGCTTGCTCGTAACCTTCTTTTGAAATCTTCATCATGAATTTTTTGAACTTTGCCCCTGACTTTTCATAACCCGTACCTGCAAATTTGTTCAAATCCACTTCTTCAGCTTTGTCCCAAATCGGTGTTTTTACGACTCCTGGACCAATAACAACCACATCAATTCCATACAACATAAACTCCATGCGCATGGTTTTCGAAATCGCTTCAAGCGCATGTTTACTAGCACTATAAGGTCCCATAAAAGCATTTGCAATTTCTCCAGCCGCAGAACTAATGTTAAAAACACGACCTGCTGCATGACTGCAATTTTCTTTAGCACCCAACAAAGGCAAAAAAGCTTGTGTAATACCAACCAAGCCAACCACATTAACTTCCAATTGCCACCTTAAATCTTCCAAAGGAACGTGCATCATTGGTCCCCAAACGGCAATTCCTGCATTGTTAATTAAAGAATGAATGCCTTCTGAACCAATCAGTTGCTCCACTCTAGCTGCTTCTGATTTAACCGCTTCCATGTCAGTTACATCAAACAACAAAGGTTCAAACAAATCTCCAAACTCTTTTTTTAAGCGATCTGCATCTACTTGTTTACGAACGGAACCAAACACTCGGTATCCTCGTTTTACTAAAGCTTGAACAGTCGTATATCCAATACCAGTAGATACTCCTGTGACAACAATATTTTTACTCTTCTTCATTGATTTGATGGATTATAAATGATTGTATTCGTTCTTTTTTATAGAATGGGTTCTATTTTGGAGGAGTTAAGATAACACCTATTTTAAGAATTTTGTTTAGAATAGCTTAGAAATTGAAGATTAATTATTTATTATGTAGTTGGTCTAAAGTTAAAAAGGAAAAGAGCTTGCAGTAGTTTAATCTCTAATAAAAATAATGTTATTATGAATGAAAATACTTCCCCTGAATTATTTGGAATATGGAGCCAACTTTGTCATATCTTTTCAAGAGTAAAGATCGCAGATTGGAAGTTAAATCCTAAAGGGAAAAGAAAGTCTTCTGGTTTAGATCAAATTAGTGATTGCAGAAAAGGGCAGCACTTTTGGACAGAGACGGAAGCTTTATTAGAGGATTTGTCTGCGGAAGAGGTCACCTTATTGTTAACTTTATCTAAATCCAATCAAGTTTACCTAGACACCGATTTTAAGGTGTATACTTACTTGATAATGACTGTACCTGCATTTGTTGCTTATACGACTTATCAAGTAGTACAGTATTTTGTGGTGATTTCTCCTCATATTTCAGGAGCGATATGGGGAGCTGCAGGCTTGTTGTTGTATAGTCTGATTTTCGGATCAATTATACTAGGAAAAAGCTTGAGTAATAAGTTTCGTAATTTAGAAATGACGAATTGTTTAGAGGGAATTATAGTACATAAAAAGTCTTTAATTTTGAATCAAAAAATAGCAATTACGAATTCTAGTAGTAATTTAGATCAGATAAATGGAACTTCAACTAAGAACGATGACGCTATTCAGACCAATAATTAAAGCATATAAAACTAGTAAATACGAATATGAACTTAATGAATCAATAGAGAGCGTTAAACTTAAAATAGAAGCGCTGACAGAGACTCAGAACGTTTTTCATAAACATAATTTATGTGGAAACTTATCCTCTAATAATTCATTTACTTTAGTTCGAAGGTGGGGCTTAATTAATATTAATTTTATAG
>CALDEP010000045.1 GCA_937942475.1 uncultured Aureispira sp. | reverse complement strand
AAAAAAAAAAAGAAAAAATTCCAACCTTTTGAACAAGTGCTTGTCATAGGGGCAGATAGTGATTTTATAGTATCTATTTAATCCTTTCTAGGTTTAATTTAACAACCGTTTTTTAATTGGAATGTTATCCTCCAAAAGTATATCAAAAGATTAAAAAACATCCCAAAGTTGTTAGATCTACCCTAAGTGAACTATACAAGTTTTAATATTCTTCATGGCTTATTTTCTTATTACTATTGTTAAGTAAGTAAAGTGTGGAAAAAACTAATCAATCGTATAATTAATAGAGATACGGCTAGATTAATTTTGATTGAAAAACCTCTTTTGGCGAGAAGAGAAACAATAAGAGAGCTATCCCCAGCTCTCTTTTTTTTATGCCCCTACACGAGCGATCGTTATTAGACAAAAAAAAGCAGCTAAGAGAAGATCTCCCAGCTGCTTTATAGATTAGATTAGGTTGTTTTGACTTAATCTGTTGTTTTTAAGGTGGCAGAGAAGTATTCTCTGTTCATTTGAGCAATGTAATCTAAAGAAATCTCTTTAGGACATTCTGCTTCACAAGCACCAATGTTAGAACACATACCAAAACCTTCTTTGTCCATTTGTCCAACCATTCTTTTCACACGTTTAGCAGCCTCTGATTTTCCTTGAGGTAAAATGGCTAAATGCGAAACTTTTGCAGACGTAAAGAGCATTGCAGCAGCATTTGGACAGGCAGCAACACAAGCGCCACAACCAATACAAGCCGCAGCATCAAATGCTTCTGCTGAAATTTCTTGACCAACAGGAATGGCATTACCATCTGGCGCACCACCTGTGTTCACAGAAACATAACCACCTGCTTGAATAATTTTATCAAAAGAACTACGATCTACTACCAAATCCCTTATAACAGGAAAAGCAGCGGCTTTGAAAGGTTCGATATAAATATCATCCCCATCGTTAAAATGACGCATGTGTAGTTGGCAAGTTGTTGTTCCTTTCATCGGACCGTGTGCACGACCATTGATAACCAAACTACAAGCACCACAAATTCCTTCTCTACAGTCATGCTCAAAAGAGACAGGACCTTCTGGATATTTGTCTTTGTGTTCAATAATATGTGCATTCAAAACATCCAACATCTCTAAAAAAGACATGTGTGTGTTAATCTCAAGATTTGGATAAGATTTGATGCCTGCATTTTTATCATTCGCTCCTATTTGTCTCCAGACGAATAGGTTTACTTTTATATTACCGTGAGCCATAAGTCTCTATTTTTTTGTTGTTGTTATAATTAATACTTCATCGATTTTTTAGTTTTTTAATAAAAACATAAAAAAACATCTTGCATTAATTTAATTATCAGCTGACTACGTTTTCTTGATGTTAAGAATATATGGTTCTAATAATTAATTTAATACGATTTCTAAATGAAGTATTCATAGTACTAATTTAAGAAAAAAATCTAAAACTAGCCGTTATTTATAAGAACGAGTTTTTAACTCAATATCATTGAACGTTAAATCCTCTTTGTGTAGGATAGGGTCGCCATCTTCGTTGTATTCCCATGCAGATACATAAGCATAATCAACATCGTTACGTTCTGCTTCCCCTTCCGCTGTAGCATACTCATCACGGAAGTGACCACCACAAGATTCATTTCTATCCAAGGCATCTACCATCATCAACTCTGCTAAGCCAAAGAAATCAGCTACACGCAAGGCTTTTTCCAATTCAGGATTAAACTCATGTCCGTCTTTGTCTGTATGAGGAACATAGACTTCTTTCCAGAAGCGGTCACGCAGCTCACGTACTTTTTGACGACCTAATTTTAGACCTTCTGCATTACGAGCCATGCCACAATATTCCCACATGATTTCTACCCCTAATTCTCTATGGAAAGACTCTACCGAGCGAGTTCCATTGACATTTAGTAATCTTTGAATTTTATTTTTAACATCGTTTTCAGCCGCTTCAAATTCAGGCGCTGAAGTATCGATCATTGGAGTACGAATTTCTTTACTCAAGAAAACACCAATAGTATAAGGTAGTACGAAATAGCCATCTGCCAATCCTTGCATCAAAGCAGAAGCACCTAAGCGATTCGCTCCATGATCGGAGAAGTTACATTCACCAGTAGCAAACAAACCAGGAATACTTGTTTCTAGGTTATAATCTACCCAAGTACCACCCATTGTATAGTGAATCGCAGGATAAATACGCATTGGAGTATAATAAGGATCTTCGCCTGTGATTTTTTCGTACATCTCAAACAAGTTACCATACTTCTTCTCGATAACAGCACGACCCATTTCTTTGATTTTCTCGTCGCTAGGACTCGCAACTCCTTGAGAAATTGCTTCCGATTTACCGTAACGAATTGCGGCAGCAGCAAAATCAAGGTAAACAGAAAGACCAGTTGTTCCAACGCCATAGCCATCATCACAACGATATTTGGCAGCACGAGAAGCAACATCACGAGGTACTAAGTTACCAAAAGCAGGATAAATACGCTCTAGGTAATAATCTCTATCTTCTTCCGCTAATTCAGTCGGCTTCATTTGTCCCGATCTAATTGCCTCCACATCTTTCTTGTGCTTAGGAACCCAAACACGACCATCGTTACGCAATGATTCTGACATCAAAGTTAACTTAGATTGATAATCTCCAGATACTGGAATACAAGTTGGGTGAATTTGACAGAAACAAGGATTTGCAAAATAAGCACCACGTTTGTGTGCTACCCAAGAAGCCGTTACATTACAACCCATTGCATTGGTAGACAAATAGAATACGTTACCGTATCCACCCGTACCCAAAACAACAGCATGTGCTCCAAAACGCTCCAATTTACCATTCAACAAATTACGAGCAATGATACCACGCGCCTTGTTGTCGATCAGTACTAAATCCAACATTTCGTGGCGGTTGTACATTTTTACATTACCTAGAGAAATTTGTCTAGACAAAGCACTATAAGCACCAATCAACAATTGTTGACCTGTTTGCCCACGAGCATAAAACGTACGAGATACTTGAACCCCACCAAAAGAACGGTTAGCTAAACTTCCACCATATTCTCTAGCAAAAGGAACTCCTTGTGCGACACATTGATCAATGATGTTTCTAGATACCTCTGCCAAACGATGTACGTTTGCCTCACGAGAGCGATAATCGCCTCCTTTTACAGTATCATAGAATAGACGATAAACAGAGTCACCATCATTTTGATAATTTTTTGCAGCATTAATCCCACCTTGTGCAGCAATACTATGCGCACGACGAGGGCTATCGTGAAAACAAAAGGCTTTCACTTTGTATCCTAGTTCTCCAAGAGTAGCGGCTGCCGAAGCACCTGCTAAACCAGTTCCAACTACGATTATTTCTATATTACGTTTATTATTAGGAGCAACAAGAGGCATGTCCGAACGATACTTTGTCCATTTTTCTGCCAGCGTATTGCTTTCTGGTACGTTTGACTGAAACTTTTTCATATATTAGAATGAATTTTGTTCAATAATGATTTTTAAATACGATACTTTGTTTAGATCTCTTATTAATTGAGTGATTATCAAATTTTATAAGATGTTTTTTTATGTTTTTATCAGAAAAACTAAAAATCTACAAAGTGTTTAATGTAAACAAGGGTTGTTGTTTTACAAGTTCTCCATTAAACTTAGATTGACTTACTAAGCACATAAAAGAAAATCGGCATAGTAGCAAATCCCAATGGAATCAAAATAGCATAGCCCATTCCTATAGCTCTAATAATTGGCGCATATTTCTTATTATTTAATCCCATTGATTGGAACGCACTCCAAAATCCGTGCATTAAATGCATAGATAATCCAGCTAAAGAAACCAAATAAAAGATGACGACCCAAGCCTCAGAGAATGCCAATTGTACTAGTTTATATAAGTCTTTGACGACTAAACCATCGTAGGTTGCCGTGGGCATATCACTAGAAAAGTGCATTTGTGCCCAGAATTGCCACATGTGTAAGCCAAGAAATACCAAAATGAGAAGTCCTAAATTTCTCATGTTTCTAGAAGCAAGTTTTGCCGCTGTATCCGAAACTTCTTTTCCTTGATAAGATCCACCTTTTGCTTTGCGGTTGTACATTGTAATCAAAATCCCTTGTACAGCGTGCAATAAAATGAAAAAGTAGTTGCCATAAGAAATCACCTTGATTAGAGGGTTGGTTGTCATGGTATAAGCGTAGAGATTAAATGATTCTCCTGTACTGTCAAAGAATAATTGTAAGTTCCCCAGCATATGTACGACCAAAAACAGGCATAAAAACAGCCCTGTTAGCGACATAATTAATTTCTTACCAAGAGAGGATAGTAAAAAGTCTATAATCCACTTCATGTTGTAATGATAATTTTAGTTTTAAATATAAGTTTCTAAGAAGGTTGTTATAGCCCATCTATTGTGATGTGCTTTTGTAAAATATAAATTTAATTGTATTTATTTTTTACATTCTGCCCACAAAATATCTATTCAACAGGACAAATGCAACCTATGTTCAGCCTTATTTGTTTACTATTTTTATTTAGAATAGTTCTATACTTGTTTTTTGATGACTTTATTTTGACATTATCAAGCACAGAAAAGGACCCGACATAGCATATTTCCAAAATATAAACTATCTTCGCAATCGCAACTACAAGCTGCTCTATCGCGGGTTTGAGTAAATCAAACATGAGGAAAGTCCGAACAACGCAGAGCATTGCACCATCTAACGGATGGGGTTTTCTTTTGCCTTGGTAAAAGAAAAAACAGAAAGTGTCGCAGAAAATAACCGCTTCTAATTTATTAGGAGTAAGGGTGAAAATGTGTGGTAAGAGCACACGGTTATTGTTGGTAACAACAGTAGTGGATAAACCTTGCGAGTTGAAATGTCACGTATACCAGCATGGATTCTTCGGAGTCCGAAGAGTTGCTCGCTCAATGTTGGAGGGTAGGCAGATAGAGCCAACGGGTGACTGTTGGTCTAGATAAATGGTAGAGGCTTCTTCGGGAGTACAGGATTCGGCTTATAGGCTTGTAGTTGTTTTTTTTCTGTTTTTAATAAAATAGAAGGTTGCCTTAAAAGGACAAGAGAGATTATTCCATCTGGAATAATCTCTCTTGCTTTTTGTTAGCGTAGTTTGTGAAAGTTGTTGTTATTAATATTTGACGACTTTGTGTGTGCTAATTTTTGCCTCTTGTTGAATATTAATATAATAAATACCTTGAGGCAATGGATTCAAATCAATCGTAGTTTTTTTGTCTTTTGCATTTTGTTGTAAAACTACTCTGCCTAGATTATCGAAAACCTTAATTTGAATCTCTTCTCTGGATAACTGTTCCATATAAACCAAGCCAGAAGTTGGATTTGGATAGAGTAGTACTTGTATTTCTTCAACCCAAACTTCTTCCATACTTAGGACTGGAATGTAATTTTCTCCAATGGTATGAAGCGTTGTATTGGTGAAAATAGGAGGATTATAATCAAAGTAAATAGCGGCTTGATTGTTAATCACCGTTTCTAATGGCAAATTAGGCTTTTGTTGAATTTCATATCTAAAGAATCCATGAGATAAAGATTCATTCGTCAAGCTGTCTACCAATTTGATGTTCGGAAAATCAACTCTTAGCGTATGCCCATTGACAATCTGCCAAGTATAGTTGTGGCTAGCCGTTTTCATTTGTAAGGTACTCAAATCTAAATGGGTAGAAATAGTATCTAGTATGGTAATATGGAAAGCGGTGTCATTGCCTGTATTTTGAAAACGAACTTTGTAATCCAATGGCGTTCCTCGTTCTATATAATGTTGAATGCCATAACCAATCTGTTGCGCATTTTTATCATTAGGATCATAAGCCGCTATATTGGGTTGGCAGTCGGTATCTATCCAGGAAGCAGGGTTGCCATTATAATACAATAAAGGAATATTAAGAGTGGTACTATTTCCATTGCAATTTTTTATGTTGGCATAAGCAATATGAGGGCCTAATACAGCAGGGAACCCAATAGCTTGTTGTGCTTCTATTCGATACGTTTTACCTG
>CALDEP010000044.1 GCA_937942475.1 uncultured Aureispira sp. | reverse complement strand
AGCATTAAAAATTCAACATTAAACATTAGAACCAAGCTGTCAGAGTGTATTTGAGCTCTTTTCGACCTAATTAGTCTTATATCAAGTATTAAATTAAAGATTCAAATCAACCAACATAATGTTTGTACGCTATCCAAAGTTCATTATCTCTTTATTCTTTATATTAAGCCTTGCAGGAACTTACCTTGCGGTTAACCGAGTTCAATTTGAATTTGATTTTGAACAGTTTTTTCCTGCTGGAGATGAAGATTTAAAATTTTTCCTAGAATTTAAAGAGCGTTTTGAGCCAGATGATAATTTTCTGTTGGTAGGCATTCATCGAGAAGCAGGCGTTTTTGAACAAGAGTTCCTAAAAGGCGTTTTAGATTTCTCTTTAGAAGCTAGGCGAATTGAATTTGAAGCGCCCGTTCCCGACAGTATAGACCACCTGGTTTATACCAAAGGGACGAACGACAAGGGCGATTCCATTCTTATTATGCGCCCTGTATTAAGTGCCCAATCCTTATTACAAGTAGAATATCCAGTCAAAAATCCATTCACAGGTTTTAGTACAATTCCTGCCATTCATTTGGACGATACTGCTCGTTATCAAAAAGACAAACAAAAAATATTAGCAGATGAGCGTTTGGTAGACAATTTCATTTCCGAGGATGCCAAAACATTGGTTGTTGTCCTCAAAACAGTCGATAATATTGGTCAAAAAGCAGCGAGTTTAATGATTGCTGACGTCAAAAAATTGCTCAAAGAGCATAACTTTAAGGACCATCATTTATTGGGCAGGGCATTTTTTCAAACCGAAATTGTTAAACTGCAAATTCGTGAATTTCTACTGTCTACGGTCGTTTCTTTCTTTTTGGTTTTTGTGGTCCTCCTCTTTTTATTCCGTCGTTTGTGGGGTATTGTGGTGGCTTTGGTTTCTATCTTGGTCGGCTTATTAATGTTTGTAGGAATGCTGGGACTCTTTGCTCGAACCTTAGATACGATGGCTTTGCTCTACCCTATTATTATGATCATTGTCGCCACCTCTGATGTCATTCATGTGATGTCAAAATACATTGATGAGCTGCAAAAAGGGCAATCAAAATTTGAGGCCATCCAAACCACGATTCGAGAGATTGGAATGTCTATTTTCTTGACATCAACCACCACAGCCGTTGGCTTTTTATCTCTGACAACCAGTCGATTAATTCCCATTCAACAATTTGGAATTAATGCCGCTTTGGGCGTGATGATCGCTTATATTTCTGTTGTTATTTTCACCACCACTATTCTTGCCTTATTCCACAAGGATCAAATTATAAAACTCAATGACAAACCAAGTATTTGGACAACCTGGATGGATTGGGTCTACCGTATTACCATAACACATACTCGCCCAATCTTAGCCGGTTTTGTTGTTTTAGTGGTCGTTTGTCTGATTGGGATTAGCAAAGTAACCACCAATACACAGTTTATTAAAATACTTCCAAAAGGAGCCGAAGTAACCCAAGATTTTTTATTTTTCGAACAAGAATTTAGCGGTTTTAGACCTTTTGAAATTGCCGTCAGCATACAAGGCGATTATGATGCAAACGACTTTGAAGTCATCCAAGAAATTGCCAAAATCGAGCAACATTTCAAGCAATATCCTGCCGTAAAGTCCATGAGTTCCATCACAGGTTTGTACAAAACCATCAACCAAGCTTACAATACCAATAATCCAGCTGCATTTAAGCTTCCAGAAGATGCCCAAACCTTTAAAAAGTATCAAAAATTAGCCAAGCGAATGTCTAAAAATAGCAACTTTGGCATTTTGGTAAGTAAAGATAAAAAGCATACTCGTATTTCTGCAAAAGTACTAGATGTTGGAGCCGACAATATCAATATAATACGTAACCAAAGCAAGCAGTGGATTGCCGAAAACATTGATCCAAACATCATTCAAACACGCTCTACTGGAACGGGAATTATCATTGACAAAAACTCTTCTTATATTCGAAATTCGCTCTTACAAGGGCTTCTCTTCGCTATTTTGGTGATTAGTTTTATTGTGGCATTCATTTATAGAAATGTCAAAATGATTATCATTACGCTCATTCCTAATCTGCTTCCTTTGTTAATTGCTGCTGCCATTTTGGGCTATGCAGACATTCCTTTGGAGGCTGGTGTCGCCATTGTATTTGCGATTATTTTTGGAATTGCCATTGATGATACCATTCACCTTTTGAGCAAATTTAAACTCACAAAAGATAGAGGTTATAACACAGAAGAGTCGATCAGAATCACTTTATTAGAGACAGGAAAAGCGCTTTGTTTGACCACGGTCATTCTGTTTTTTGGTTTCTTGAGTTTGCTAATGTCTGTTAATCCTCCTGCCATTACCATTGGCATATTGATTAGCTCGACTTTGGTTTCTGCCTTGGTTTGTGATTTGTTAATTATTCCGATTATGCTTCGAAAATGGATTCCTTAGAGGGGGTAGATTTGAAAATTTCTGATGGTAAGGTTTTGCTGTGCTAGATTATTTTTACCCTAATAATCGCCCAATAATTGGTTTATATAGTGTACGCTCCAAAGTGAATTTGGAGTTACCCAACCTACTTCGTACCTTGTAGGCAGCACAGCAAACTGTTACAATCAGTAAAAATCAATGGTTCTTTTGCAAATCGTGTGGAGTTTAAAACATAGGCTATCTTTTAACATTTATGAATTGGGATATAAGTTTTAAGTAGAAAGTCGTAAGTCCTTTATTATCAAAAGAAAAAATACGACTTTCTACTTAAAACTTACGACCCATACTTTCTAATAGAAAAGTGGTTTAACTTATTACCACATGATTTGTCAAAGAACGAAATCATTTAATCATCCAACATACCTAATTCCACTCGAACCATATAAACAGCTTCTTTATGAAGCGCTTCTTCAAGATCCATTCCCTCTTTATCCGCTCTTTCTTTGATGTAGCCAAGCCATTCTGCATTATCTCTAGCCGCTTTAATTTTAAGTGCCACTAAAGCATCAAAATCTTGTGGTTGTCCACCTCCTTCTGGGATAGCGGTTCTAGTATCTTCTTTATCACCAAAATAATGGTCATACAATTGCTCGTCAAAGCCAAAGCCAAAACGCCATAAATTAACAGAAGCCAAAAGAATACAAATTACTTCTGCTTTTTCAATCTCTTGAGCAAAATCTAAATTTGCCACTGGACGATTGCTTGGATGTGCATCTTTGTTATAATACCAAAACTGCCCA
>CALDEP010000043.1 GCA_937942475.1 uncultured Aureispira sp. | reverse complement strand
AATACGCTTATTATGAATAGCATGTTGTTTCTTGTAAACTAATTGCCCTTGTTGGTTGTATATTTTTAATAAATAAGAAGGATTGGAAGGAGAATCAAGCTGTATCCAAAGTTGATTTTGAACTGGATTGGGCGATATTTTTAACTTGAAATTAGATTCAAGTTTGGAAATAGTAGTGTGTACATAAGTCGTAATGGCTAAGCTGAGGGTGTCAAAGACACAACCATATTGATTGGTTTCAAGCAAATGCAACGAGAAATTGCTGCTATCTTGACGTTGTATACTAATCGAATTGCTGTTGTAATAAATAGAATCTGTTGTGATCCATTGATAATTACTACCCAAATTAGGCGCAATACTATAGGAATAAATAGAATCAACTAAAATAGAATCTGCTCCTATAATGTTATCTACTGGCGTGATACAGACTAATTCACAAGGAAAATGCGTGGTCAAAAAGTTTCCAATAAATAGAGCAGCACTGTCGCCAAAAGGTCCATTGTAAGGGGAGAAGCCTTGAAGGTTTAAGGGATATAATTCGGATAACAAACTTTGTTGACTGGCGACATTATTTATAATTGAACTCCCATAAACGAAGGGGAAGTCTTTCCCAATTTGGTTCAGGGTATCTGCGGCTCGGAACACATCACCAGAGTTGAAAAAATCTATGTACAATAAATTGGGATGCAAATTTCTACTGGCACTACATTGTCGAGCTCTATTGAGGACCAAGTTCCAATCGTTGGTACTGTTGGCACTTAAAGGTTGTGGAGAGGCAACGGTTAGAAAGTGGTTGAGCAAAAATAAATCTGAATTAGGATTGCCTCTAAGGTAGTTGCAATTAAAATCATTGGTCGTCGCAAAGTCATATTCTGTATCTTGTGCAAAGCTCCATAAATGATGATAACCAGGTAAACTAGCACCAGAATTATCGGTCATAACAATGAGCCGTTGATTGTTATTAATTAATTCGCCCAAAGTAGGCCAAACTGCTCCCAAGCTATGTTGATATAAAAAGGGCGTTAAGCCAGCACTGTTAAAGCCTGTAGCGATTTCGGCATTACTAGCAGAGCCTTCTATTGTTATGAATAAAAACTCATCAGGATTGTTATTTAAAAAGTCTAAAATTTGATGGCCAATGGTACTAAATTCGGTGCAGCCTAAAAATGGATTTCCATGATAGGCATATAATCGTGTTCCACTGCCACAAAAAACACTAGAGGTATAATATAATTTCAAACCAAGTCCTCGAACTCCAGCAGCCAATTGAGCAGGTATGTTTCCATTCTGATTTGCAGCAAGGACACTAAAAGACCCATCATCTGCATGAGAATTGTGCGTTTGCACAAAGGTCACTTCATTCAAGCGTTTATAACACAATTCATGATGCCCATTACAGCTTGTATTGTGGGTGTACTGAAACAAACTATCTGAAATATAGGGGTAATAATCGTCTAAAGTTCCATGTATATTGAGAATGGGTTCTGTGTTGTTCGCCATCCAACTGGGGTCAATTGTTGCGCCACTCAAATTAAGAACGCCTTTTACTTTAGAGGAAAATAAGGGATGCCCACTGTTGCCTTCCAAGCCACCTTCTATCTGAATAATGGCTTGCCAGTCAGGGCTAACTTCAAGATTATCATCTAAATACACCGCCATTTGTGCTGCCATAGATCCTGAACCAATACCACCCAACCAAATCATAGCGGTATCAATTTTGTAGCTACTGGCTTGTTGTTGCTGCATTTTTCTGAAAAAACGGACGGCTGCTTTTGCATCTTGAGCTGCTTTTAGATTACTTCTAAAGAGTTCTTTTTTATCTAATAATCCTTGTAATGAAAATGCTTGGCTATAATTAATTGCGGCAACAAGAAAGCCTTGACGAGCTAATTTTTGACTTAAATAAACAAGGCTAGCATCTTCTTTTGATCCTGTTACAAAATCTTTTCCAGGCAATAAAATAAGTAAAGGACGTTGCTGAAGGGGATCTGAATCAGGCGCATAAAAATCTAAAAAGAGTGGTAGTGAATCGCCTTGTGCATCAATATGAGTTCCATAGTGAATGTCTGTTTGTACTTGAACATTTGAAAAAATCGCTTGGGTATAGCGATTATAACATTGTCCAAAAGCTAAAATGGGGACGAAGAGAAAAACAAGAATAAGTCGCATTGCAATAGTGTTAGGAGATTCAAAACAGGTGTTTTTAGACGAATAGCAAAGAAAAATAACGAATAAAGTTAACAATTGCAATTTTGAAGGACTTTCTCTTCTCTTTTCAGCGTGCTTACTTAGGTCAAGCTTGATGGCTCAACAGTTGAAAAGGTCTTGTTTGTAGGAAGTTTTATAGCTTTAAATTTCTGGCTTCAAGTTGTGCACCGCTAAATCGTATCTATTTGATTATCAGAAAAGTAGATTTTTAGTGGTCATTGCATTAAAATGCTTATAATCAAATAGATGCATAGATGTTTTTTTGCTTTTTTGATAGAACTCGAAGAATCAGCGAAGCTAAAAACAAAAAATCCCACGACCACGAACTCTAAGCAAAGCGCTCATGAGCATAGCGAATAAGTAGCAGCGCAGCTAAATATTAATAAATATAATCTATTAGGAACAAAATTTGGCACTCTTTAAAGTAAAAAGAAACGTGGTATCTCATTCCTTATGAGATACCACGTTATTATGATGATAATTAGGCAATTGTTTGTGTATTTACTAATAATCTTGTGTGCTGTGTATAGCAGCTAAAAACTCTTTTCGAGTTGCTTCTTCCTTGAATTTTCCGCTATAAGCTGTTGTGATAGTGCTACTTGAAATATCTTTAATTCCACGAGTAGAAACACACATATGTTTGGCATCGACATAAACGGCTACATCTTCAGTTCCTAGCGCTGTTTTTAACTCCTCTAATATTTGTAGACTCAAGCGTTCTTGTACTTGAGGACGCTTTGCAAAATGTTGTACGACTCTATTTATTTTAGAAAGACCAATAACTTTTCCATTGGCAATATAAGCAACATGTGCTTTGCCGTAAATTGGCAAAAAATGATGTTCACAAGTAGATTGCAAGAGAATATTTTTCTCGACCAACATTTCATTATATTGGTACTTATTTTCAAACAAAGCCATTTTGGGCTTGTTGGCAGGATTTAAGCCACTAAAAATCTCCTTTACATACATTTTTGCAACTCGATAAGGCGTCCCTTTTAAACTGTCGTCATTCAAATCTAAACCAAGTATGTCCATGATTTCTCGGAAGTGTTCTTGGATTCGATTAATTTTTTCTTCATCAGAAACATCAAAAGCACCTGCTCGCATTGGAGTATCCAAAGAAGTAAGTATGTGCTCATCACCCATTTCTTCATAGGTTTCAATCATTTTTTTGTCTGAAACCAAGTTTTTACCATTTTTCATTGGAAGTAGTTTAAAAGGCTGCCAAAAGCCTATGTTCTAAAAATATAAAGTTTATATAACATAACACCTTGTTTTTGGGTGGTAGTCATTTGGGAAAATACCCTAAATTGCAATTTTTGTATGATCTAGATATTTAACGGCTAAAAAGAATTAGTGTTCATTAAAAATGAATTTTCATACGTTAAAAAAAATAAAAGACAAACAAGAATGGCATTTCTATTATAATAACTCCTGTTACGCATAACTTAAAGCGCAGCGCTCATGAGCAAAGCGAACTAAAATTAATTAGGTTGCAAAGAACTCAGATGTAGTTTAGCAGATGGTTCTAATGTTGAATGTTTAGTTTTTAATGCTGAATGGTATAAAACATTAAAAATTCAGCATTAAAAATTAAACATTAGAAAATGTGCTCAAATAAGTAATAAGAGGTTTAAACCTTGATTAAAAAAGTTTTTGCGTAACATCAGTTACTTAAACCCTTTCAATACAGAGGTACTAGCTCCAAAAACATTGTTGCTTCCATATTTACTCACTCCTTTTCTTGCCCATTCCATTTCAATCTCTAGTTTCTTCAATTCCAACATTTTAGGAGAAGACATAATGTCTTTCGTTTTTGCGTCAAACAAAGCGGCATCGTATTTACCTTTTGCTTCTGCAATTCTTGCTTTTGCTAAGTTGGTTTGTTCCAATTCTTTTTTAGAGGCCAAAGAGTTACGTCCTTCTTGAATTGCCGTTTCTTCTGCTACATTTGCGATTGCTTTTGGAATATCAACATCTGTGATTTGTACTCTCGCAAATTCTACATAAAATTCTGGTAATTCTTTGCTAATAATATCCCGCAAAGCTGCTTCCGCTTCTTTTCGCTTCTTTAGGTTTAAGTCCGAAGCAGTATATTGTGGCACCACTTCTTTACCAGAAGATTTTAGTGTCTTTAAAATCTTGGTATCAATGTCTGTTATTTTGGTATGAATTAAATTAACTTGATTTGGGTTCAAATTATAATCTAAAGCAATTTCAACACTTGTTTCCATGTTTCTAGAATCATTAAAAACAAATTTTCGAACCAAGGTTTTTTCCCTAACGTCATACTCTATACAAGAGTTCCAAAGCCAACTGATTCCCATATCCATACCTTCTGGCATAATAGTTTCCATATCGGTTTTTCCTCCCCAATATACTTTTACGCCTTTATGTCCAGACTCGACAGTAGTACAAGAGCTTATAAAAAAGGTGGCCATTAATAGTAATAATACGTGTTTCATTGTGTTTCTTTTTGTGGTGAATGTTGTTAATTTAGCCTGTTAGGAACGTTCAAAAAATAAAATGACCGTTTTGCGTCATCTTTTTGGTCTGAAAGTTTCAAAAAAATAGCTTCGCTGCTACTTCGTGGTCGGACGTGTAACTCGTGCCTAGCCTTTGCGCTACTTAGCGCAAGCAAGCTCGTTCGTTACACTCATACTACTCATTTTTTAAAACTTTCATCCTCAAAAATATTTAACAACACTTGTTCACTTTATTTCTTTCTCATTCCTTATATATCCTGAGTTAAAAATCAGGTGGTTTATTTTGTGTATGCTATAAGTTAGAATGACAAAGACAAGATACAAAAGTTAATCTGTATTTCTCTATAGCACTACAAAGTTGTCCGTTTGCTTATTTAACGTTCTCAATAATAAAAAAATTCCAATTTCGGTAAAAAGTTTTATTTACTATCTTTTCTAATAGTAATCTTATTATAAATAGAAGCTTTAATAGCAATAATAATTAAAAATTAAAGCCTAAGATCTTAAACAATCTGACTATTTTTATCATTTAAAAGAATGAAATTACTAGCAAAAAAATATAAAGCATGATCAGCAAATATTCCCTCGATTTTCTTTCAAAATTACAAGCCAACAACAATCGCCCTTGGTTTGAAGCACACAAGGAAGATTACCTCAGAACGAAAAAAGAAATAGAAGCCTTAGTCAAAAAAGTAGAAGCGAACCTGAATAAGGTAGACAACATCGAATTTTCTAAACTATACAGAATTTATCGAGATGTTCGTTTCTCCAAAAATAAATTGCCTTACAAAGGTTATTTGGGCGGTTATTATAGACGCTTTGGGAATGATCGCCGTGGAAGTTATACCTTTGATATCAGTCCCAATGGAAGATCTATTGTAGGTGGAGGCTTCTTTGGTCCAAATACAGACGATTTATTACGCATTCGAAAAGAGTTTGAAATGGATAGCTCTCTTATAGATCAGATTACACAAGAGGCTACTTTTGTTGAATATTTTGACGAGTTAAAAGGTGTCTCCTTAAAAACAGCCCCAAGGGGTTTTGACAAAGAACATCCTAATATTAAGTGGCTGAGAATGAAACAATTTTTAGCTTTTAGGAATTTTTCAGATGAGGAAGTTACTCACAAAGATTTTCCTGACCAAATGACGGAAACCTTTATGGCCATTCGTCCGTTCTTTGATTACATGACGGATATTTTGACGACAGATATGAATGGTGTTTCTATTTTGTAATAATAAATAGGATTATGAATAGTTTCAATTATGAATATAAAAATTAACGATGCTGTATTTGATTCCTTTCCGAATCTAGAAAGTGCTCGGCTTGTTTTCAAGCAATTTGAGGAGCGGGACAGTCAAGCTATGTTTGAATTACGCTCGAACCCTAAAGTTATGCGTTATATGGATAGCTATTCTTACAAAAGCATCCAAGAGGCAACTTTAGCTATTCAGAAAAACAACAAGGCTTTTGAAGAAAAAAAAGGGCTAAATTGGACGATTTTCGAAAAAGAAAGCAATCAATTTATTGGCTATTTTGGCTTTTGGCAATTCTTCCGCCACAATTGTCGTGCAGAAATAGGTTATGCCTTACACCCAGATTATTGGGGCAAAGGCTATATGGATGAAACCTTTAAAACGATGCTTAGGTTCGCTTTTGAACAATTTGGCTTGCATAGTATTTCTGCTAATGTTAATCCTAATAACAAAAGCTCTATTCGACTTTTGGAAAAGAATAACTTTGTTCAAGAGGCTTATTTTAAAGAAGATTATTTCTTTGATGGTCAATATATAGATAGTTTGATTTTCTCTTTATTAGAACCAAAATAACAAAAAAAAGAAGCTTTGAAAATGCCTTATAAAGAACATTTTCAAAGCTTCAAATTACTATCAAACAACTATTTCTAGTTGTGTGCTGCACTAGCCTTATTCTTAAAGCTAGAATATTCTCCAGGAGAACCAATCACTAACTCAATCCATTTTCCATTTTCAGTTTTAACACGACGATCTTTACTTTTCAAAGATGAAATCGCATTGTTATAATCTGGATTAGAAGAAACTGTTTTTAAGAAGCCATTTTGGTAAGAAAAATAGTACCAATCCCCATTTGGAGAAACAATATAAAAGGTCATTGCATCTCCACGAGCTGGATCATTCAAAATTTCCATGTGTCCTTTAACAACTTGCCCAATGTGTTTTCCACCAATAGAAGCCAATTGTACACGACGTCCTTTTGTAATAAAAGATTGTGTTTTGGGACTCCATAATAGTTTGTTATTAACAAAGAAGAAGGTATGAGAAAAGTCATTTGGCAATTGCAAACGCTCATCATCTTTTACTTTTTTCCACATTTTATCAAACTTCTTTTCGTCTGAAATGTAGTTCTTCATGTGCTGGTGCAATTTCTGATTCTTGATACTTGCGTATAAAAGCTTATCAATCAATTCCTCATTACTTTGCAAATCATTCACAATAACATCTCTAAGTGTTTGTGGCAAGTAGAAATCAAGATTGGTAGAGGTTTCAAATAAGTAGTCTGATTTTGCATTCAAAAAGAACGTAAAATCACCAACAATATCAACCAAGAAATTCGGTGTTCTATCCGATTTGAATCCTTTATCAAAATCAAAACGTCCAGAAGCTGTTATTTTTGCATTTTGTTCTGATACGGTAAATAATTTACCAGCCTCTGCATCTCCCAACACTCTAGCAGAATCTCCAAATAAGTACATGTTTTCTGTGTCATCAAACTTTAAAACACCTCTTGCAGAGAAAATACTTCTATCTGCGGATGTTTGTTTTGGAGACAAAATTGCTGGATACAAATCCATTGTATCCAAGTTCAAATATAATCCAACATATAAATATTCTCCTGCAGGATTTTTAGGATTCTCATAAACAATAGATACGTCTCTTTTATCAATTTTAGACTCGATACCAAACCACTCTTGTGTAGGAATAACTGAAGAAGAAATTTTAGCGTATCCTTTAAAGGTTAATAATTCAGATTTTGAGTTCAACAAAACCTCTCCTTTAAATTTCGTTCGTTTATCCAAGTGAAAATTTGCAGTATCGCTAACGGTACCACTACCAACAGTTACAAATTGCCCTGGAGATTCTTGTGCAGAAGTTACATTATCAAACTTAATTTCTTGATTTTTATGATTTTCTACATTAAACTCTAAATAACCAGAAGCCTTGAATTCATTTCTACTCAATACATTAATAGAAGCTCTTTGAATCACGTGATTTTGATTTAACGTATCCGCCACAATTCGAGAATCTTCTAAGGTTCTCATGTGCGATGCTTCTTCAATTTCTACGTGCTTATCTTTAGGATAAATAAAGGCATCTGCCACACGGATTTTCTCTACGCCATCAATTTTTAACAAGCCTGTATTCAAATCATAATCTGCCTTTTCTCCTAAGAACACTAAAGAATCTTGCGATTGCTCTGTTGCTAAGAAAAAGCCTGTTTTTCCTTCTTGTGCATCCATAAAGATATGATCTGTAGCCATATCCCAGTGAAATTGATCCAAAGAAGTTTGATAACTATTGTAAGGCAAATCTGTTGCTAAATCTGATTCCTGAGAGATAAAGTCGCCCGTTTGCTTTTCAAAATCAATAATAGCATCTACATTTTCATTCTCAAAAGCAAATTTTTGTACTCCTTGAGATTTGATAATAACAGCTGCTGAAGGAGAAGAAATGGATTGTTTTCCAAACTTAAAATCGCCTCCTGGATTTGATTCTAAGGTTGCACCATACCAATCAAAGGTTCCTCTTCCCAACAAACCATCTGGTGTCAAGGTCAAAGACCCTTCTAGATTAAAGTCAGTAGAATCAAAAAACTGAAAGGGCACGCCTTCTACAATCGCAGACTCAATGTACATACTATCACTATAAGGAGACCAATCTATTTGCACTTGCTCTCCTTTTACATCTGGAAACTCAATCCCATCTCGAACAGAACCTGCTAAGTTAAAACTATCCACATCTTCTGCACGAAATTGTTCTGGCAAAAACTCAATGTATTCAGATTCTACAGTAGCCCCTAAATAATCCAAGCGACCATTTCCAATCAAGCCTTCATTACTAATTCCAACAGAACCTTTAAAGGTTCCTTTTCCTTTTTTGTCTCCTCGAATATAAATTGGATTTGGTTCAGTTCCTTTCGTTTCTGTCTCAAACCCTAGTGATAAATCATGGTACATCACCATCAATGAATCATTGATGGGTTCAAAAATATCTCCTGCATACAATTTTCCGTCAAACTTCAATTGATCTGGTCTTAATTCATCCATACCATCTAACAAGAAAGGTTCTAACTCATAATAAAAGCCTTCTCTAGGATAAGTACCTTCTCCTTGTCGATTTCTTTTGTCATAATAAACCCTAGATTTACTGGTCGATTCAAAAGACGGATAAATCTTATCACTTTGCATTCGTCCAGATTTATTACTAGGAACATCAATTAACATCAATCCACTCCCGCCTTCAATCACACTATTAATCGGTTCTTTTTCTTTGGTGGGCAACTGTGTCAAATCATCAATGGCACGTTCTGGCTTAGGTCTTCCTGCTAAATAACCTGCTTCTTCGCCATGACGAGCACGTTTATCAATAAATAAATCCAAATAATTGATGGAATCCATTTCTACATGGAAAATATCATATATAAAGTGAAAGTTTGTTCCTGTAAAGTTACAAGCGCCACCAGACATCACACCATTAAAATCCATGTTACGCCCTTTTAACATCTTCACTTCTCCATTAAAAGGTCTTGCGATAACTTTCTGCGAATCACTTAAAACAAACTCTTGAACACCAAAAGTTTGAATCTCGCCTTTCTTCATATCAAACACTGCATTGGCAGGTTTTTTATTGTTTCGAGAAGGCACAGATTTAATTCTGATTTTATCAAAATCGTGGTCTTTTTTCTTTCTGTTAACAGAAGCAACATAATGAAACAATTTATCCCGAAGGGTGATGGTTCCTGTTTCTTTGTTATAAATAATAAAACCATCTTTAACCATTTCGAGGAATAAAGGCAAGGTATTGCTCAAATTAAAGGAAGGATCTGGCACGACTGACATTAAATTATAAACGTCAATGGCTCCAAATTTATAAACTAAAGGAAAACCTTTTATGAAATCACGATAATCTTGATTTCGCTCTATAATTTTGAAGGCTGGATTTTTAGCTGCTTTTACAACTTCTTTGGAGGTTAGAATGGTGATTTTTTCCATTCGTTTGTCCAACAAAGCAGCCAACTCATCTGCTGATACCACTCTAGGATCTGTTGAAGCAAATTCATCTATAAAATCTTCGTTTATCTCTGGCTCGTCCTCTTCTGTTTTTGGAGGCCAATTGCCCATCAATTTTTCAAAGGCAGTATCTATAACTTCTTCGACGTCGTCATTGAAAAAACGATTTCCGAATTCATCACAAAAATCAGGTTGCTGCTTACAATATTCCTCATCTGTCATAGGACCATCTTGCTCCCAAGGGTTTGTATCTGGTCGTACAGCACCATCTATTTCTTGCGATTCTTTCAGCTTATTAGAATAGACGGCAAACTTTATCAATGGATTAATAGAAATAATATTCTGATACTTTTCAAACAACAATTGATCAAAATGATTTTCCGAAGCCATTTCCATGTCCTGGTTATTATCACCCATCACCAACTCGTCGGTATCAATCAACCAAGCAATAGAAGTTACCTTCATATCCATCTCCTGCAAAGAGTTTGAGAAAGGTACTCTTGAAATTCGAGAATCACTTCTTGTTAAATCCAATTTACGTTGCACAATACTGTACAAAAAGTTAATACTAGGATGGTAGATAGAATCTATTGTTCCATCATCGTGATTGATATACAAAGTCACCTTTGCATCTTGCGAAACCACCTTATCCCCTTTTAGAATATCAAAACTTCCTGACTCTGCTTTAATAATTTTATTTCCTTTCTTATCGGTAACATAAACCGTTGAAAAACCTTCCTTATCTCCATAACCTTGTACAGAAGCACCTGTCATTACAAATCCCCCTCTATAAGATACCCCATCTCCAATATCATCCATCTGGATATTTCTAGAATTGGATTCAAAATAAGGATACCTCAAGTTCGTTGAGGTTCGTCGAACAGCTCTATCTTTTAGGATACCTTCAATCGGTTGTTTAAAGACAGAATTATAAAACAAGGTTGCATTTTTCGCTGCATAAGATGTTCTTCTCATCTCAATGGTATAGGATTTTAACAAAGCATAAGCATCTTTTGCTCCTTCTGAAGTCCAATCAACTTGCCCTTTTACCCCTTTCCATTTTTGTTCCAATGGATAAAAAACACCTTTTGCGTCCTTAATCGTCAAGGAATCTTTTTTATTATAACAATATAAGATCGTATTATCATACTTAATAGATAAGACACCTTCCTCATACTGCATGTCAAATACTCTAGACTCAGAACGCCATTTGTGACTTCCTTTTGAAATATCATAAAGGTTCCCTGTCTTCCAAAAACTGCGGCTAAATTTTAAGTAATTTTCAAACTCCGCAGATTTCCCTGTACTCTGTCCTTCTAGGATTTTTTTAGAAATTTTAATCCATTCGTTAAAATGTTGCGAAGCCAATCCTGGATCGTCAGAAAACGTATTTATAATATCTAAGACATGACGAAAGAAGTTGTAACGTTTCATTTTTCGCTGAATCATTTGATTCCCCAAATCCGCTAAACCAGCATAAAGTTCGGGTGTCCATTTCCCTGCTTTTTGGTTCTGCTTCATTTCTTTCATAATCGCCTCACATTCCTCCCGCTTTGTGACCACCATAATCTCTTCCATATACTTGTAACAAGCATCAGGACTAGTTGGAATTTCGTCAACATCCTCTTGCGCCCAAGCAACAGCATTGAATAACAAAAAAAAGCTAAGTAGGGTAAATTTCAATCCATTCATAGTTATAGATTATTAGTTGATCTGTATTATGATTTAATAAGCAGTTGTAGCAAAACCTAAATTCAGAAAATAGCACCAAAAAAAGGATGCAAAAATTAGGCTGTTTTTTACTACAACAGTCAAAAAAGCGACGAACATAGAAATCTAGTTCAAAGATTAACAAAGTATTAAGTAAGTCATGTTACTCAGGAAGTTTTTAAATTACGACTGAAACCTCCCTTTGCTTATTCAAGCACTGTTTTAATGTTTAATTCTCAATGTTGAATTTTTAATGTTCATTATCCCTATATAGCATTTAACATTAAAAACAAATTGACGCCTAAATTTTGCTTTTTTTATTACTCTAATTAGTTCTTGCATAACATGAGTTAAGTAAGTATCATTATTAAGCTTGTGACAACATTAAACAACGCCACTGTTCTCTTTCCATTTTGTGGACTAGTTTTAAGCCATGCTTTGCAGCAGCTTCTAAAACTAAGGCAACATCGGCTTCTAAAAAACCAGAAGTCAACAGATAGCCACCCTTTTTTAAACGAGCTGCCATTTTATCCATTGTGCTCAGAATCACATTTCTATTAATATTTGCCAAAACAACATCGTATTCTTTAGTTGGAGCGGCTTCTATTTCGCCACAATAAACCGTGATGGTATCGGCACAATGATTGATTTCAACATTTTCAATGGTATTCTCATAAGCCCAAGAATCAATATCAATGGCATCAGATGCTTTGGCAGCTAACTTTTGTGCTAATATAGCCAAAACGCCCGTTCCACATCCATAATCAAAAACTGTTTTCCCCTCAAAGTTTAAGCCTTCCATTTGTTTCATCATCATGTAAGTCGTTGCATGATGTCCTGTTCCAAAAGACATTTTAGGCGTAACAATAATTTCATGTTTTACAGTAGTAATTGGCTCGTGAAACGTCGCTCGAACAGCACAGAAGGCATCGACTAAAACAGGCGCATAATCTGATTCCCACTTTGCATTCCAGTTTTGGTCTTCGACAATAGCACGCTTAATTTTTAAATTATATTGTGTGGTTAAGGCGGTCAAATCTGCTTCTAATTCACTAGTAAAATCTGCTTCATTGATGTACGCTACTAAGTTTTCATCTTCTTCGACAAAGCCATTAAATTCGTAGGCTGCCAATCTTGCCACTAAAATATCATTCACACTAATATCCTCTGCTACTATAGTCAATTTCAAATAATTCATCGTCTGTTATTCTATACTTGTTTTTATAATTGGTAATCAATGAAAGTATCCTTTCTTTAAACAATAATTTACTTATACATTCGTTGAGCAAGCTTAAAGAACCTATTTTATTGATAATCAAAGAAATAAGCTTTTATCGTATTTTATTAAGTTGTTAAACACTTTCCATTATCTAGCAGGTTAATCTTAACAGCCTTATATTTATAGCGCTCCCGAATGTAGTAGCATTTAAGCTCCTTGTCCTAAAAATACTAAAACAAAGTCATCTGACCATCATCAATAGGTTTTGTTTTTACAGAAAAACGCAAGTCACTCTTACGCTCTAATTGGTCAATCAAATAAATACACATTTCTGGAGACAAGATGTTGTCTGGTTGATGCGAAAAAAAGTAGACTTCTCGAAGTCCCTGCTTCATCCACCCAAGCAATAAATCAACCCATTCGTCCACCCGTTCATAATCTGTGGGCTGCAAAGCATTTCCCACAAATCGAACCATTGCACAAGAGGTCGTCAAGCCCAAATGCAGCACATCTCGTCTTCCTGCTACATCTGTTATTACGGTTCCAACATTATGACTGGTCAATAAGTTAAGTAATAACTGGAAATAATGCGGCTCTTTAAACCAATCTTCTTGTCGGACTTCTATAGCCAAAGGGATTTCATCGGTTGGAAATTTTGATAGAAATTGCTCTAAAATAGTCATTCGATTGGGGCTAAAATTAGGGGGCAATTGCAGGAAAGAAGTTCCTAGCTTTTCTTTGAGTCCTATTATAGAGGAGCAAAATAGGTCAATTTGATTGCCATAAGCCCCTAAATCATTGCTATGACTAATGGATTGTGGAATTTTAGGCGCAAACTTGAAGTCTTTTTCTGATAATTCATACCAATTCTGAATCGTTTGCGGATTTGGAATACGATAGTGTGTTGTATTTAATTCTATCGTAGAGAATTGTCTAGAATAATGGTATAAATATTCCTTTGTTTTTGTTTTAGGGGGATAATATTTTCCGACCCATTCTTTCATTCCCCAACCTGTACAGCCAAAATAAAAATTTATTTTCTCTGTTGATGGAGGTAATCTTTTTAGTAATTTGGTGGTGTGAGCGGGCACCGTTCCCATCGAAAAATCTACCTTACTAATGTCTTTTAATTTGCCAAATTCCATTGGTTCTCAATTATAGGATGAACACGAAGTAGCAATCTAAGAAATTAGAATTAAATTCCATGAAACAATTCCGTTTTTAAATCTACTTCTTTCATTCCTTCTGGTACAAGTCTTTCAAAACAGTCAGTGCTTTTTTGCCTTGTGGCGTATAATCCCGTTGCGCTTCCTCTTCTTTTAGAACCGTCGAAATATCGGCATACCACTTCCATTGAAAACCGCCTGCCCACCAAGTTTCTTTCCCAAAAACTTCCAACAAAGCTTGCAAAGCATTCGCTTGTGCTTGTTCACTTAATTTTGTGGCTTCTTTTCTTTTTTCTAACAACCAAGCCTTGTAAGCACAACCTTCTAAGCTCATGTAACCAAATTCCGTAAACAAAATAGGGCGTTGCCAAGTCTCGTAAAACCTTCGCATACTATCAAGAGTAGGTTCCCAAGCTTTTTTTAGTTGATCGACACTTGGTTTTTTCTTTTTTGTTAATGGAAAGTAGGCGTCAATCCCCACATAATCTAAGGCATCCCAAAAACTTACCAAAGGGTAAGCATCCCAATTGGAGGCATAGACTAATTTGCCTGCGTAAAGGCTGCGAATTTCACGAATTAAAGCCCGCCAAAATTGAGGGCGCTTAATGGCAGATAGCTTCATTTCTGTACCAATAGCAAACAATTCTACTTGCATACTGTCTGCTAGTTTTGCCATTGGCAAGATGTAGTTTCTATAATTTTTTTCAAAAGTTAACCAATCCCCTTCATTATCAAACGCTAAATCGCCAACCCACTGATTATAAGCCAGTAGTTGTGGTTTCAGCAAAATAGCTAAATTTTCTTTTCTTGCTAATTCAATCGACTTTATTAAACCTTCTTTTCGTTCGCCCCACCACAAATAACCATCATATTCAATGTCAGGCTGATCTTTATTAAAAAAAGCAAATGGTTGAAGGCTAACATAGTTAATGCCGATAGATTTTAAGTCAGGCATTGGATTCTTTTCAAAAGGATTGGGAGGCGCCATGATAGCCATTCCATTTATCTTATCGTGCAACAAACCTTTTTGTACAGGAACCTGCCGACTTTGATACGACCAGCAAGCGGTCAAGTTGATTATTATAAAAAGAATGAGACCTTGTTTTACCATGAATCCTTATTTGTAAGCAACTGCATTGCTATTGATACAACTCTACTAACATATCTGCTGCCATTTTTCCTTCTGGAGTGTAATCTTTGGCGATATCTTCTTCACAAGAAGCACTTAACGCATCTGCATACCATTTCCATTGAAAACCACCTGCCCACCAAGTTTTGGGAGCAAACACTTCTATTAAAGCATGCAAAGCATTTGCTTGTGCTTGTTCATTAATTTCATTTGCAGACATTTGAGCCTCTAAATCCCAAGTATTATAAGCACAACCATTGACACTCAAATAACCAAACTCTGTAAATAAAACAGGTGTATTCTGTTCTGCTGAATAAGTAGAAAGTTCTTGTTCATAAGGCTCCCAAGCACTTATTAATTCACAAACAGGTGGAGTCTCACCTTGCATTAAGGGAAAATAAGCATCCACCCCAATATAATCTAAAGCATCCCAAAAGGAAACTGCTTGATAATCATCCCAATTGGCGGCATAGGTCAATGGGCCACTATATACTTGTCGAATTTGAACAATTAAGCCCCTCCAATAAGCAGGTCTATGCTTTACAAATTTAGCAATTTCTGTGCCGATACAAAATAGATCAACATCCATATCATTCGCCATTTCTGCCCAATCCATTATAAATTCAGTATAATTTATTTCAAATTGATCCCATTTTGCCTCTGAATCAAATTCCATATCTCCAACCCATTCCATCTCTGCCCAAAGTTGTGGTTTTATCATCACTTTAACACCTTCGAGTTTTGCTTTCTGAATTATTTCGATGACAGCATATTTGGAACTTGGACCATGCGGACAATTGTCCAAAGGGCAAACAGAGACCGTATCTATCCCCGGTTCGTTCGAAACATAGTAGGCATAGGGCAAAGCAGCTACCCAATTTACCCCCATATCTTTAAGGTTTCTTACTGGAGTTCCAGCTATAGGAGTGGCTGCTGCAACGACTGACATCCCTCGCATTTTATTCGCCATCAAACCAGTTGTTACTGGCACTTCACAAGGTATTTTATCTGCGGTACAACTTGAAAGTCCAAAAATAGAGCACAAGATTCCTATTTTTTTCAACAGTCGAAATAAAAAACGATTTTTCATGGTAATAGTTTTTTAGGTTTGGTTTTAGGTTTTAACACTTATTTTTATAAAAAAATAGCTATAAATCAATCTAGTAAGATTTTTTTTGTCGAACTGATAATAATAATATATTTTTTGTTAAGTGTCTATAAATAAGAATCTGTTTAACGTTTTTTTAATCTGAAAACATTTTTTGCAGCATTTCCTCTGCTAACTTTCCTTGTGGCGTATAATCTCTTGCATGTTGCCCTTCTCCCATTGCACTGGAATAATTGGGATACCATTTCCACAAAAAGCCACCTGCCCACCAATCTTCTGCACCAAATACTTCTAATAATGCTTGAACGGCATTCGCTTGTCCCTGCTGATTAATTCCTACAGATTTACGAGCTTTTTCTAATTCCCAAGTTTTGCCAGCACAACCATCTAAACTCAAATAGCCAAACTCTGTAAACAAAATAGGTTTTTCCCAGACCTCTGAATAAGCCTTTAATTCCTTCAAAGTAGGTTGCCAGGCTTCTTTTAAAGCACAAACAGTTGGTGTTTCTTCAGAAGACAGCGGAAAATAAGCATCTATTCCAATATAATCCAACTCGTCCCAAAAGGTTACCTTATTATAATCATCCCAGTTTGGAGCATAAGTTAATTTACCCTTATATACCTTCCGAATTGCCTTAATTAATCCACGCCAATACTTAGGTCTATCCTCTGTTGAGTGCCTGATTTCTGTTCCAATACACAACATATCTATTTCCATGCTGTCCGCTATTGTCGCCCATTTCAACATAAAGCGAGTATAGTTTTTCTCGAAAGCCTTCCACCCTTTATCGTTTTTAAAATCCAAATCCCCTATCCACTGGTCATGTGTCCAAAGTTGAGGTTTGAGTAAGACCTTCATTCCATTTTCATGGGCATGTTCTACTGTCTTACAAACACCTTCTATTCGTTCGCCCCACCAACCACCACCAGAAAAACTATGTATTGTTGGTTCATTTTTTTTGAAATAAGCGTAAGGCAAAACGGCTATGCAATCTACCCCCAACTTATGCAGAGGATCTATAGGGTCTTTTTTAAATGGGTTTGGAGGAGCAACAAAAGACATTCCTTTCATTTTATCACGCAACAAACCTGATTGGACTGGCGCATCACAAGCTGTTTGGACTGGAAGATCAACCACTTCAAGAGTCTCTTTAACTTCTACTGCTTTTGTAACTTCTACTACTTCCGTCTTTGATTTTTTACTATTCAAAGCTCCCAATGTTAAACCAATCAAGAACAGCCCCACTAATATTAAATAACGCATTTGATTTGCTCTTTTTAGTTTTTATACAATGCTTTTAAAACGTCTGCTGTCATTTTCCCTTGAGGCGTATAATCATCTGATCGATCTTGTGTACTGGTCGCCAAATCTGAATACCATTTCCACTGAAAACCACCTGCCCACCAAGTCTCCTTGCCAAATAATTCCAACAAAGCTTGTGCAGCATTCGCTTGTGCCTGCTCATTAATTTCGGCACTACTCCGATTTTTTTCTAATTCCCAAGTTTCATAAGCACATCCATCTAAAGAGAGGTAGCCCCATTCTGTAAATAAGATGGGTTTATTCCATTGTTCTGAAAACGTTTTTAAATGCTCAAACGTTGGCTCCCATGCTTTTTTTAAGTCACAAACCTCAGGTGTAGCATCTGGCAATAAAGAAAAATATGCATCCACGCCTATATAATCTAGTCGATCCCAAAACACAATTTGATCGTACTCATCCCAATTGGGTGCATAGGTAATTGGTCCCGTATAAACTTTCCGAACAGAGTCGATCAAATTTCTCCAATAGGTTGGATGATTAATTGCAGATTCTTTAATTTCTGTTCCAATACAAAATAAATCGACCTCCAAATCTTCTGCAATTCTTGCCCAATAAAAAATAAAATGGATGTAATCAGCATGAAAATCATCCCACTCCTGTTGAGTTGGGTATTTCATATCTCCTATCCAACCCTTCCAAGACCAAAGTTGAGGTTTCAACATTGTTTTCATTCCTTGGGCAGCCGCTAAATTATGACTGGTCGTAATCCCTGCCTTGGTTTCGCCCCACCACCAACCACTAGCTCCAGTAGTATCAAACTGGATACTGGCATTGTCTTGGTCAAAAAAGCCAAAAGGCAATAAAGCAACCCAATTAATCCCTAAAGCATTCATGTCTTCCATAGGGTCTTGCACAAATGGATCGCTAGGAGCGGTAAGAGACATACCACACATTTTATTATTCAGCAAGCCATTTTGAAGTACCGTTTCGCACTTATCATCTGTTGTTTCACAACTTGAAAATCCTAGTATTATCAACAAGGTAAACAATAGGTAAATATAGTAACGCATATTTTTTATTTTTAGAATCCTTTTATCCAAATAAGCCCACTCAATTATTATCAATAAAACAAACTTACTGATACAATTCTTTGAGAACATCTTCTGTCATTTTTCCTTGTGGGGTGTAATCATCAGAATAATCCCTAGTAGTGGTCGATATATCTGAATACCATTTCCATTGAAAACCACCTGCCCACCAAGTTTCCTTGCCAAACAGTTCTAACAATGCTTGAGCTGCATTGGCTTGTGCTTGCTCATTGACAGAAACACTATTTCTATCTTTTTCTAATTCCCAAGTTTTGTAGGCACAACCATCCAAACTCAAATAGCCCCATTCTGTAAATAGAATTGGCTTGTTCCATTGCTTTGAAAAGGCTTCTAATTTATTAAAAGTAGGTTCCCAAGCCGTTTTTAAATCACAAACTTCGGGTGTTGCATCTGGAATCAAAGAAAAATAAGCATCCACACCAATATAATCCAGCCTGTCCCAGAACATAATTTGATCATATTCATCCCAATTAGGCGCATAAGTGATTGGGCCACTATAGATTTGTCGAACCGTGTCAATCAAACCCCTCCAATAATCAGGGTATTTTGTAGCCGATTGTTTGACTTCCGTCCCAATGCAAAATAAATCTACTTGCAAACTATCTGCAATACCTGCCCAATAACAAATAAAATTGGTGTAGTGAACATGAAAAGTATCCCATTCCACATCTGTGGTATAATCCATGTCGCCAATCCAAGCATCTCTAGACCACAATTGAGGCTTTATCATCGTTTTCATTCCCTGTGCAGCAGCCAAAGATTGACAAGTACTGATTCCTGTCACCGTTTCGCCCCACCAGTTTCCTGTATCAAAATTAATAGTGGCATCATTCAGATTAAAGGAGTTATAAGGCAACAAAGCCACCCAATTCATTCCCAAAACTGCCATTTCTGCCATAGGGTCCTCTACAAATTCTGTGCGAGAAGCCGTCAAAGACATTCCACAAATCTTATTACTCAATAAACCCTTTTGAATTGGAGCTTCACAAGTATCAACAGGTTTACAGCCTATTAGCCCTATCAAGAAGAGCATAAAAATTACTACTTTCAATTTATTATTACACATGATAATTGGATTAAGAACGTACATAAATAGTATAAAATGGGGGTCTTTTATTCTTATTTAGTGGCATCCTTTTTCAAAGAACTCTAATTTGGGCTTAAGTCCAAAATTTTTAACAAAAAAAAACAAATCATCTAATAAGGTATTACTTTAGTAGTGTAAAGCATTTTTTATGCTCATTCTTTGGTGAACACACATTAGCTTTGCTGATTATTCCTTTCAGTCATGATAGAGTTCTACGAGTGGTCAAAGAACCTTTATTCTTAATAATAAATACAATGGAGACAACTGTTTACTTAGTGATGGTTATTTTTTTGGGCAGTTTAGTTAACTCCTCTTTTGGTTTTGGGTTTGCGCTAACAAGCATGCCTTTACTTTCTTTAGTTTTTGACCTCAACACACTTGGTCCCTTAATTCCTCTTTTATTTTTAACGTCAGGCATTTATATCGTTCTTCAAGGAAGAAAAGAAATTCAAGTCAAAAGCTTAATTCCCTTGGCTTTATCTGCCACATTAATTGTTCCAATTGGTGTTTATTTGAATAAATACGGTCCTGAAATTATTATAAAAATAGTTTTAGGAATCTGTATCATTGCTTTTTCTATTTATAACCTAAAAGCTCCTACCCTTCCAAAATTGAAAAATAATAAAACAGCCCCTATTTTTGGCGCACTTTCAGGCTTGTTTGCAGGAGCCTGTAATATTTCTGGACCGCCAGCAGTTATCTACGCCACTTTGCGACAATGGGAACCCAGTATTTTTAGAGTTACTTTGCAAGCTTATTTTTTATATGTAAATTGTATTATTATTGCCAGCCACATATATGTTGGCTCCTATACCAATCCATTGATTGGGTCTTATTATCTATTGGCACTTCCATCTATGCTTTTGGCAATACCAATTGGAAAAAAGATTAACAGTTCCATTTCTAACCCTAAAGACTTTAATCGATACGTTTATTTATTGATGTTGGTTTCTGGCTTCTTATTAATTGTTAAGGCTATTAATTTAGCCTTGTAAACTTGTTTTTTCTTTTGCACGATACCCCTATCAAAAAAATTAACCTAAAAAGGGAAGCATTTTTTATTTCTAGAATAATCCATCATAATTAAGTTTAGTCAAAAAGATATAGTTATAATAACAATATACGTACAGGACAAAAAATAATTGGAAATATTTTAGCACTTAAATCTACTCAAGACTAGGGAGAAGATCGCTGCGCTGTTAGATTTTATTAGATAAAAAAACTTTTGTACTGTACATAGATCAATTATTACATTCATTTTAGACTCAAAAACTAGCTTTTTTAGCTTTTTTTTAACTTAATATCATATATATTTAAGATAATTTATAGAAATTCCCATTAGAATCGTACTTTAGCAGGATATTTGTAGAAGATTTGGCTTTAGGCGATTTATGCCTATACGAACAAATATATTTTAACGCTTTTTTTTATTTAGTTTTAAACTTTTAATGACATTATGAAAAATTTAATCATTTTATTTTTAGCTGCATCTCTTGCTTTTTCTTGTAACACAGACAAATGTGAAGACGTAGTTTGTACTGTTGGTACTTGTGTTGACGGTGTTTGTGTTGATCCATGTGAAGATGTAGATTGTGGTATTGGTGGTACTTGTACAGAAGGTCTTTGTATTTGTGACGCTGGTTATGAGCAAGATACTTCAGGTGCTTGTAACATCGAAATGCGTACGAAATTCATCGGTAGCTGGACAGTTTCTGATGCTTGTACTAACAGTGGAACTGCTAGTTATACAGTAACTGCTGCAAATGCAAGTGCTAGTGTTATGGACTTTAACGTTACTAACTTTTGGGCTTTATTTACTAATGCTGTAGTTGGAAACGTTACTACTTCAAATGAATTCACTATTGCTCGTCAAGAGCCAGATAGTGACAGTTACTTTGTAGAGTCTATTGGTACTGGAACACTTTCTGGAAACACAATTAGCATTCAATACGTTGTTTCTGATGAAACAGATCCAGCTAACATCACTAGAGATACTTGTACATCTACTTGGGTTAAACAATAAGAAAATTGTTTAACTTCCATTTAGAATAAATTAAAAACTGAATATGCATTTGATGCATATTCAGTTTTTTTTGTCCTTTAATAAGCGAAGTTGTTTAGAATTAAGTAATAATTAATAATACTCCGTTGATTTTTTAGCATAGCCTGCCTAGCCTACAAGAAGCATCACTTCGTCCCCACTCATACGTGATGAAGATAAGAACAAAAGGGCAGAGATGCCTCATTTTGTATTTCGATGATGTTATTTCTCTGACAAATGGTGTCGGAGCGATGCTCCTTTTTCCTTTTGTTTGTTTTTTAGAAATGGTGTCAGGGCGATGCCCTTTTTAAGAATCTTAGACTCTGCTAAAAAAACATAATCGTTCTTTCACAACTCTCCCCAGCTCTCTTAACAAACGTAAAGACAGACTTGTTAGAAAGATAGCCTATGTGTTAAACTCCACAACTTGTTCCCACGAACGTGGTGAACGAGTTGCAAAAGAACCAACAGAATATTTAAAATCGTTAATTCTAAATATCTTCTGCTCTTTATTTCTATAAAGACAGGGTTTGATCAAATATTACTTCTCTCATTTCTTCTCGTAGGATCTAGCCTATCGTCTTCCTTCGTCAAATAGATTCACCACGCTCCTATGCATAGATTTAGCGTCTTAGAATAGCACTAATAGTATTCCGAATACCTTCAAAAAAAAAGCAGAACAAGTTCGTTTAAGAACCTATTCTGCTATATAATTATTGGTTTCTTGCGTAGAAATACAAGATAGATTAAGGTGCAAAAATTATCATTTATTTGCCACCCATCTTACCTTTTTTCTTATCTGTAGTAGTTGTCCCTGTTCCAGATTTGCTATCACCACTCATTTTTCCTTTTTTGTCCGCTGCTGTAGCATCTGTACTACCGCTCATTTTACCAGCTTTACCAGTTGTTGGTTTTGGTGGTGGCGGTGGTGGTGGAGGCGTGTTATCACTTGCTCCTTGATTAGAAGAAGCAGGTTGAGAATTACCACCAGTAGAAGAAGCAGGTGCATCATTACCACCTGTAGATTCAGCACTAGCATTCATTTGAGCATACTCTGCCTGAGCAGCAGCTAAAGCTTGCGTCTTACAAAGTTGGTCTTGCTCCATGTTAAAAGTTGTTACCAATTCTTGGTAAGCAGCTTCCACTTTTTGTTCGTCAGTTTGAGCATCATCAAATGCCATAAAAGTACCTGCACCTAAAAAAGTAAGGCACAATGCACTGATTTTATATAATCTTGATTTTTTCATAATATTTAGATCGATTTTGGATTATTCAAATTATTATTCAAATTAGTTGTATGCCTACTAATTTGCCATTTTTATAGAATCCAATGCTGCTGTTGTGTATGCCGCCATATTAGATTCACAATTTGTTGCTGCTGCTTCTGTTAGTTCAAGTTTCGCCTCATCAAACTTTGTTTGTGCTTCTGCTTGAATTTCTTCTGCAGATTTCCCACTACCACCACAACTAAAAAGTGTTGCAGACACTAGTAATACAGCAGAAAAACGTAATATATTCGCTTTCATGTAAAAACTTTTTTTTAAATTATTAAATATAGTTAAGTACTTTAAATATTATCCTCTGTTTCAGAAAAAACAAAGGCTATAGGATATATGTCTTTAAATAGTAATTCTATTTCTAGTATTTCAAAAACCAAACCATCTATAAAATAGAATGATTAGACTGGTAAATAATGCTTTAATAAAACCATTAAATAAAGTTAGATATTTTTTTTAAAAATTGTATCTTTTTTTTACCTTTTTGAGACAATTCCTAGCTTAAATTAACAGTTTAGCTTCGAAATGGTTCAAAAAAGTATTCTTAGGTAATAAAATTTGATCGTCAAATCTCCTTTTATTACCTCACAATATATGCAAAAATTATGACTTTTGAAGAACATCTAAGCCTTTAAACCATCTTTTTAGGATTTATAAACCTTCCTTTTGTTTGTTTTTCATTGCAAATTAACACTCTGGCACACGCACAGAAACATTGATTGCCAAGCCTCCTTCAGAAGTTTCCTTATATTTATCACTCATATCTAAAGCCGTTTCTTTCATCGTCTTAATAACATTATCCAAGGTTACTTTTGCTTTTGTAGGATCACTGGTTAAGGCAATTTGACAAGCCGTCAAGGCTTTCATGGCTCCCATTGTATTTCGTTCTATACAAGGCACTTGGACCAAACCATTAATGGGGTCACAAGTTAAACCTAAATGATGTTCCATCGCAATTTCAGCAGCAATTAAAACCTGTTGAGGCGTTCCACCCAAACATTCTGTCAATCCAGCCGCAGCCATTGCAGAAGACACACCTATTTCGGCTTGACAACCGCCAAGAGCAGCCGATATGGTCGATCCTTTTTTGAACAAACTCCCTATCTCAGAAGCCGTCAAAATAAATCGAATCACATCTTTATTGCCTTTATTTGGATAAAAACACAAATAAAACATCAAAACTGCAGGAATTACACCAGCAGCACCATTTGTTGGAGCTGTTACGACACGTCCAAAGGCTGCATTTTCTTCATTCACAGCCAAAGCAAAACAACTTGTCCAGTTGACAACATTACTAAAACTAGGATTAACCACTTGAATCAAACGCATCCAATCATCTATGTCCTTGGTTTGCACGCCATTTAATAACTTATTATTAAATCGATACGCCCGTCGCTCCACGTCCAAACCTCCAGGCAAGATACCTTCAGTATGACAACCTTTGTGAATACAAGCCTTCATGGTATTCCAGATCTCCAAAATTCCTTTGCGAATATCTTTCCGACTTCTCAAAGTCAATTCATTCTTCATAACAATCTCAGAAATAGACAAACCTGTTTCTTTTACCCATTTTAGGAGGTCTTTTTCTGTATTAATTGCATAAGTAAAATTTGGCTTTTCTGGCTCTTGATTTTCTTGCCGTACATTTGGATCTCCCTCTTGCGTGACAAAACCACCTCCAATAGAGTAATAAGTCTCCTCTAATAGTGTTTCATCTTCCAATACCGCCACAAAAGTAAGTGCATTAGGATGCGCAGGAAGATTTCTATAAATAAACTCAATATTTTCAATTGGAATAAATGGTACGGTATAGAGTTTACTAATTTTTAATAAATTCGTTTGTTCAACTTGCTTAATGTAACGATCAATTTTTTTGGTCTTAATCGTTTTAGGTTCGTAGCCCATCAAGCCCAACATCACAGCAATATCTGTTCCATGTCCTCGCCCTGTTTTTGCCAAAGAACCATAAAGTTTGACTTTAATGGTAATTATTTTTCGGTCACCGACCTTCTTCAAAAAGGATAAAGCCGCTACCCAAGGTCCCATCGTATGAGAACTTGAAGGGCCTACTCCTATTTTAAAGATATCAAATACGCTAATTTCTTCCATAGTAGCAATCGGAGTAAATAAAAGTGAGTAGTTTTTTTAGGTTGTATTTTATGAAATTTTTAGGCTTGTTTAAAATACTAAAAATTTCAATTCAAAGATAGTCTACCACCTTGAAGAATACTAAAAATCAAAGAAAAAAATAGAGCTTGTTCTAAAATTTAATTTTACGATAAATTTTAGTATTACCATAAAAAAGAAAAAGCCTTCAAGACATAAATCTTGAAGACTTTTAAAGAGCGAAAAACGAGATTCGAACTCGCGACCCCAACCTTGGCAAGGTTGTGCTCTACCAGCTGAGCTATTTTCGCTGATCATTTTCTGCGAGTGCAAATATAAGACACAATTTATTTTTTGACAAAGTTTTTAAGGTTTTTTTTAAAATTTTTTAATTTTTTTGTCGATATTTAAAGAACTTCACAAGCCGAAACTCCTATTTAGGCCAACATTTAACTCCCCACATTACAAAACATCGTTTCATTTAACTTGTTGTTTTTTAGTACTTTTAGTATAAAAAACACAACAATTAATTAAATTATTACATGAAAAATCATAGTACAAAGTCCTTATTCTTTTTTCTTGCAATTTTATTTTATTCTTGCTCTAGTCAAGCACAAATTTCAGATTTAAACGTAACATCGGTCAGTAATCTTCCTTACACACAGGAATTAAATGACATTTGGGGTTATGTAGATGGAACAGGTGTCGAGTATGCTTTGGTTGGAACTCGAACGGGAACATCCATTGTAAGTTTGGCAAATCCTAGTGCGCCGACAGAAGTTTTGTTCATTCCTGGGGTAACCTCTATTTGGCGTGATTTAAAAACTTGGGGCGATTTTGCTTATGTAACTTCTGACCAAGGAAGCGATGGTTTGTTGATCATTGATTTATCTCCGCTACCTAGTGGCACGCCTACTTATCAATTTTGGCAACCAGAGCTTACGATTAACAACGCAACAGACACGCTCCGAAAAGCACATAACTTATATATAGACGAGGCTGGTTTTTGTTATATTGCAGGTAGTAATATTAATACAGGGGAAACATTTATCTTAGATGTAAACACCACTCCTGGTTCTCCTATCTTGATGGGAGCAACACTACCGATCTATGCACATGATGCTTACGCTAGAGGCGATACGCTCTGGACTTCTGATATCAATGCTGGAACCTTCTCCGCTTACGATGTTAGTGATAAAAACAATCTAGTAATGATTGGAAATCAATCTACGCCTCGTGACTTTGCGCACAATGTTTGGATTTCAGACGATGGAAATGCCTTATTTACGACCGATGAAAAATCCAATGCTTGGGTAGGTAGTTTTGATGTCTCTGACTTAGGAAACATCCGAGAATTGGATCGTTATAGAACGCCCAATCCGAATACCATTCCACACAATACACACACTTTCAATGATTATTTAGTGACTTCTTATTATACGGATGGATTAATTGTCATTGACGCAAGTCGTCCTGATAACCTGATTGAAGTAGGACGTTATGATACTTATAATTTGACGCCATCTACTGGTTTTTATGGTGCATGGGGAGCTTATCCTTATTTGCCTTCTGGCGTGATCTTGATTTCTGACATTAACACAGGCTTACATGTATTACAACCAAATTACCAACGTGCTTGTTGGTTGGAAGGGATTGTGACCGATCAAATGACTTCTGCGGTTTTATTTGACGTTGACGTAGAAATATTAAATACCTACTCTAATGACGAAACGGATTTTAGTGGTGTTTATAAAACAGGAATGGGCGTTTCTGGAACCTACGATGTAGAGTTCAAGAAAGCAGGCTATATTCCTCAAGTTATTTCCGTTACCTTAAGCAATGGTGTTGTTACCACACAAAATGTAGCCTTGGTTCCTGCTGTTGCCTTTACTTTAACAGGGCAAGTAGTGGACAGCATCAATCCTACAACTGGAATCTCTAATGCTATTGTTCACTTACAGAGTTCTTTATACGAATATACAACTACGGCTGATGCAAATGGTAACTTTAGTGTTGTGATTTATCCTGATAATAATTACGAAGTCATTGCAGGAAATTGGGGACATCATGCAAAGCTATTTAATTTAGTCGCCTTAGATTCTACTGCGATTCCTGCACAAGTTTATCCATTACGTCAAGGGTACAAAGATGAGTTTGTCCTTGATTATGCTTGGTCAGAATTTGGAGATGCCACCACTGGAAATTGGGTTCGTGGCATTCCTGCACCCGTTTCGACTTGGCAAGGTAGTGTTCTTCCAGAAGAAGGCGATTTGATAGGCGATATTGGCGATTATTGCTTGATTACTGGTAATAATGGGAATGGAACACATGGTTTGGATGACGTTGACAATGGTGCAACTACAATTGTTTCGCCTGTGATGGACTTAACGGGCATCACCAATCCTATTCTAAATTATCATTACTTTTTTAATGTAAACTGGCCTGCTAGTGACCTTGACTCTTTTGAGGTTTATATGACAAACGGCACGGATACGGTAACACTTGCCAGCACAACAGATCCTCAATACAGTTGGTCGGCAAAACAATCTATTTCTATTGCTAATTATATTAGCTTGACGAATAATATGCGTGTTTACTTCCAAGTAAATGATGCTAGTGGAACCGCTTTGGAATCTTTAGTGGATTTATTTGAAATATCTGACTCTAACGCGACATCTGTTCATCTTATTTCTGCGGAAGCTATAGACGTTCAATATTATCCAAATCCATTTGTGCAAAACATTAGAATTGATTATACTATTGATAATAATACCCTTGAAAATATTCCTTTGGAAGTTTATAATGCTTTAGGACAAAGCATCGAAAAACGAATGGTTCCTGCTACTGCTGGAAGTTTAGAGTTAGGCGACCGTTGGGAAGCTGGTATTTATTTTATTCGAATTGGAAGCAAAACCATCAAGGTGATTAAAACCAAAGGATAAACTAAACCTTAAATTAAATAGGGTTCTACCTAAACCTTGAAGGATTCTACTTGTTAGAATATTCTAAACCTTCTAAAAAAATAAATTTAAAGATTTAGAGAGTTGAGGATGAAATAATTCTCAACTCTTCAAATCATTTAAAAACACTTGTTTTTATAAAGCAGTTTACGTTCCTCTACACACCAACAAATAAGAAATAGACCCCATATTTTATCATTATTAACTTCAATAAGATGCGATTATTCATACTATTATGTCTATCAATTGTTGGTACCCTACAGGCTCAAATTCCCAACCACAATGTTACACCAATAAGTAATTTACCTTATAACGTTATCTTGAATGACATTTGGGGATATGTAGATTCTTTTGGAACAGAATATGCCTTAGTGGGCGATCAAGCAGGACTTTCCATTGTTAGCCTTGCCGATCCTGCCAACCCTGTAGAACATACTTATATCAATACAAACTTTAGTGTTTGGAGAGATATAAAAACCTATGGATCTTATGCTTATGCGGTGACAGAAGGCGGTGGCGGAATGTTAGTTGTCAACCTATCTGACTTACCCAATAGCGTTAGTCATCACTTTATTAACAACCAATTTAGCTCTGCGCATAATTTGTGGATTGATGAGCAAGGTTTTTTATACACAGCAGGAAGCAATCGTTTTGGAGGCGTTCCAGGTTATTTTGATTTGAACATAGATCCAGATACCCCTACTTATGTCAACTCTTTGTTGCCGTCCTTTTATGCACACGATGTTTATGTGAATAAGGATACCTTATGGTCTGCTAATATCAACGATGGCTTTTTTACGGTCTATGACATTTCCGATAAAATGAATCCTCAATTATTAGCTACTCAAAACACTTCGAGGGATTTTTGTCATAATTTATGGACGTCTGACGATGGACAAACACTTTTTACAACCGACGAAAAGTCTGGCGCTTGGATAGATGCCTATGATGTATCCGACTTGTCTGATATTAAACGAGTAGATCGCTGGCGCACGCCTAATCCAAGTGTTGTACCACACAATGTTCATGTACACAATGACTTTTTAGTTATTTCTTATTATGATGATGGTTTGGTTATTTTAGATGGTAGCCGCCCTAGCAATCTGATTGAAGTGGGACGTTATGATACACATCCACTTCCTCGAACAAGTTCTTTTGATGGTGCTTGGGGAGCTTATCCTTTTTTACCTTCAGGAAATATTTTGGTTTCAGATCGCCAAACAGGTTTGCATGTTTTGAATCCTAATTATGTCCGAGCTTGTTGGCTAGAAGGGATTGTGACCGATTCTATAACAGGTGCTTTGTTGCATAATGTTGATATAAATATTAGTAGTACTATTTCTCCAACCAATTCAGATATTTTTGGTGCTTACAAAACAGGAACGGCAATAGCTGGAACCTATCAAGTAAGCTTTAGTAAATTGGGTTATAACACTAAAACAATCACCACCACCTTACAAAACGGGCAGTTAACGATTGAAAACATTCAGCTTGCATTAACGCCTATTTTCCTACTTGATGTTCAAGTAGAAGATCAGCAAAACGGTCAGCTTATTGCGAATAGTATTGTAGAAATTAGAGGTAAAACAGTTGATACCACTTATACAGGAATGACTGATGCCAATGGAATTTTCCAACAAGCTATCTTAGCAGGAGATTATGAATTATGGACAGGACATTGGGGACATCAAACACAAAAAGATTCCTTCAGCATCAATTCCACTATGTCAACAATCGTTCGATTAAACAATGGCTATAAAGATGAATTTGCCTTGGATTTAGGTTGGTCTGTTACAGGAAGTGTTACTAGAGGAGATTGGCTAAGGCTGGAGCTTTATGATATACCAGGACTTTTCTTTCCTTTTTTGGATGCGGATGCAACTGATTTGGGAGACAAATGTATGACAACAGGGATTTACCCTTTGGACTCTGTTCCTGTTAGTATTGTGTGGATGGATTCAGGGGCTACTATATTAACAGCTCCTTTGATGGATTTGAGTACCACAAGCAACCCTTACCTTAGTTTTCAATATTTTTTTTATAGCTTAACGCTAGCATCTGGTGCATTAGAAGTTTATGTTAGTAACGGAATGGATACAGCACAGGTAATGAGAGTTTCTACTGGTTCTGGCACCACCAATTGGAGTACTTCTCCCAATATTTATCTAAAAGATTATGTTGCGTTGACCAACACCATGCAAGTTTGGTTCCAAGCCTCTAATTATAGTGTTAATTCAAGCAGTTTGGTTCGAGTGTGGGTCGATGACTTTTTTGTTGTAGATTCTACAGGAAACCACGTTGCGGTACAAGCGATAGACGCCCCTAAAACAATAACAAAGGTGTCTCCTAATCCATTTCAAACGACCATTTCTATAGAGTATACTCAGGTTCATTTACCTGCTGCGCTTGAAGTCCTTAATTCCCTAGGGCAAGTCGTTGAACAGCGTACCCTTGAATTTTCAGAAGGGAACCTTCAATTAGGACAAAATTGGACGGCTGGAGTTTATTTCATCAGAATAGGAAGCGAAACCTTAAAAGTTATTAAAAACTAACTTTACAAAACATTATACTTTCCTTAAGGAATTTCATACACCAAAAAAAAGAGAACGAACATCTATAAAGTCAAAAGGCATTCTGCTTTTTGGCTTTTTTTATTATATTCAATAAGCAAACAGCGAGCATACAATACTTCTTGTGGCAATGATTGCTTCCACAAAACCAATGGCACCTATATTCTTAAAGATGATACCATAGAAATTTTTGTACTATCTGCACAGCAAACTGGTTTTTGTGCTCATCCTGTTAGTTTTAAGAATAAAAAAATGGGTACCTTCAAAATTATCAAAAAAGCCAAAGAGACGCTTTTATTAAAACGAATATAAAATACAAACAACACCAATGACCACCACATTCAAAGTAAGTTTCACGCTCCTTCTTCTTAGTCTATTTACTGCTTGTAGCGATCCGAATTATAACGGAGATAATTATGTTGCCTTTGATTCTATGGACGAATTGTCGCATGAAGTAATTGAAAGCATAAAGAATAACGACGAAAAAAAGTTACTAAAATTATTAGATAATAATGCTTTAATTTTTGACCTATTAACCAGTGCCCAAGGAGAAGATGCCAGTAAAACAAAGGCCTATTTAATGACACCAGAAGGAAAACGTAATTTTAGCGTTGAACAAATGGCACAAAAACAGCGCATCAATGCCTTTTTTAGTGCCGCACTTCCTAGCCAAATCAAAATTAACAAGGCTGCTTTTCGAACCATTGGTTTAGAGTTTGCCCACGAACAGCCTTATTCAGAAGGCTCTCCTGCCCTATTGCAAAGCTATCAAATTCGGATTGACAATGGCGAAGATCAAACCTATGCCTATGACATTCAAGTCATTTATTGGAATCAAAAATATCACTTAGTCGAAGCTGCTGGCTTTCTAAATAAATTATAACTCGTTCCCTAATTTACAGGCTCAAATTTTTTACCCAAACACAAAGATAAACCAACATAACATGCAAAAAATATTCACCTGGATACTACTTAGTATTCTATTGGTATTTGGACAAAACACCGTATTTGGACAAACAGAAGCCAATAATTACACCAAAGAATGGGCAGAAATATCAAAATTAGAATACGATGGCTTGACAAAATCTGCTTTAGAGGCAAGTCAGAAGTTGTATACTAAAATAAAAGCAAATCCAAACAATCCTGCCCAGATTGGACAAAGCATAAAGGCACTTCTTTTTATTAATAAATATCAAGGACGTTTAGAAGAAGACGGCTTAATTAAATGTATTTACCGATTTCAAGAAGAAGCTAAAACTGCCAAAAGCCCCATTAAACCTGTCTTGCAGTCGATGGTGGCAGAAATGTACGACCGTTATTTAGAACAAAACCTGTATAAGTTCAAAGACAGAACCGCTACAGAAGAATTCAAACAAGAAGACATTCGAACTTGGGATATAGAGCGTATCACAAAAAAAACATACGAGTTATATCAAGCTAGTTTACAATCTGAAGCTACTAAAAAAGTGGCGATTGATGCCTTTAGTGCCATTACTCAAAAAGGTATTAATGTAGAAGGCTTGCGACCAACTTTGTATGACTTTTTACTACACAGAGCGATAGATTTTTCTATGTCAAATAAGTATTATTTGACCAAACCTGCTTATAAGTTTTACTTAGATGCTGAAGAGGATTTTACGGACGCTGCTTCTTTTGCTAAGCGTACCTTGGTTGCCAAAGATAGCCTTTCAGCTACTTTTCAAGCACTAATCTTGTTTCAAAAAGGGCTAGCCTTTCATTTAGACAATCCAAAAGCCTTGGTTGATTTGGACTTAAAACGTTTGGGATTTGTTCGCACCAACTCTATTCGTAATGATAAGGACTTACTATATTTAGAACGTTTAGAGGCTTTAGCTAAAAAGTATAAAGGGCAGGCAGTTTCTACAGAAATCACACACAAGATTGCTTTATATTATTATAGCCAAGGACAAAAATACCAGCCATCTCCTACCGATCAATATCGTTGGGACATCAAAAAAGCTTATGAGATTTGCCAAAAAGCAATCGAAGCCTTTCCAAAGTCTTATGGGGCTTCTCATTGTCAAAATTTGATGGCAAGCATTAAAAATAAGAGTATTAGTCTAAATTTAGAGAAAGTAAATCCTATTGACAAAGCAATTTTAGGATTGATTACTTATAAGAATGTTTCCAAACTATATTTCAAAGCAATTCCAGTTACCAAAGCACAATACACCACGTTTAACAGCAAATATGGTCAGGCTAGAGCAGTCTATCTAAATAGCCTTTCGGGTGCCTATAAATGGTCTAACGAACTCAAAAACGAAGGCGATTATCAACAACATCGAGTTGAATTTAGTATTCCTAAGTTAAAAAATGGGCGTTATATTATAGCTGCTTCTGGAAATGAAAAATTTTCTTATTCCGAAAACTGTATTGCCTATAGTTTTTTCTATGTTTCAAACATCAGTTTTAGCACTCAAGCAAATGAAGGAATACAAGAATTTTATTTGACAGATCGAACGACAGGAAAGCCGCTTCCAAATGTTAAAGCCGAATTTTATATTTCTAATTATAATAGCTTGTTGCGTCGATACGAAACCGTTAAAGCTGGCACAGCAGAGAGCGATGAAAACGGTTATTTCAAAACTAAAAATTTCAAAAAGAAGGACTCTTATAATAATTCTTTTAATGTAAAAATGACCCATAAAGACGATGAACTCTTTTTGGATGATTCTTATTATAATTATACCCCGAACCAACCTTATGAGCGAGAATTTACGACCTTCTTCTTAGATCGAGCCATTTACAGACCAGGGCAGACGGTTTACTTCAAAGGCTTAGTTTTAAGACAAATGACGGATGGCAAAAACCCAAAAATCATCCCTAATCAGGCTCGTACCATTACCTTTTTTGATGCTAATTATCAAAAAATTGCGGAAGTAAAAACGACTACCAATGAATATGGAACCTTTAACGGCTCTTTTACCGCTCCTTCAAGTGGTTTGACAGGTCAAATGCAAATTAAAGACAGTCAAAATAGCAGTGGCAAGACTTTTCGAGTAGAAGAGTACAAACGTCCAAAATTTGAAGTGCTCGCTTTACCCGTCAAAGAATCGTTCAAAATCAATGATTCTGTTAGTGTGCAAGGACAGGCAAAAGCTTATGCTGGTAATAATATTGATGGTGCAAAAGTACAATATCGAGTGGTTCGAAAAGCAAATTTTCCTTATTGGAATTGGCGTTGGGGTTGGCACATTCCTTTTAATCAAGAAGTGCAAGAAATTGCCTTTGGAGAAACGACAACAGATGCAAAAGGCGAATATAAAATTAAATTCAAAGCACTAGCAGATCGTTCTATCCCTAAAGAAAAAAATCCGCAATTTAATTATACCGTCTACGCTACGGTAACAGATATTACAGGAGAAACACATACGGCTCAAACGATTGTTCGAGTAGGTTATATTGCACTTGATATCAGTCTAACGATTCCTGAAAATGTTGATAGAGATCATGCAACTTCTTTTGCTATTAATAGTAAGAATTTGAATAATGAATTTGAAGCAGCGAATGGCTCTATTCTCATTGAGCAACTAAAGACACCTAGTACGGTTTTTAACGATCGTTATTGGACTAAACCCGATTATCATACTATTTTATCTGCCGAGAAATTTAAAGAACAATTTCCTGCTTATCCTTATAAAGGTGAAGAAGAGCAACAAAACTGGAAGGTTGTCAAAGAAGCTTTAAAAACAGGTTTTGATACTAAAAAATCAAAAGAATTAAGTCTTAAAAACATCAAAAAATGGCCTCAAGGAGTTTACAAAGTAAGCTTGAACACCAAGGATAAATATGGAGAAGCAATCGAATTAGTTAAATTCTTTACGCTTTATAGTTCTAAAGAAAAGACAACGCCTGTTAATAATGCCTTGTTTGTCGCACAAGAATCGTTCACAAAAGAACCTGGCGAAACCCTTAGCATTGATTTTGGAACGTATAATAAAGCCGCTTATGTTTTGTATGAAATTGAGCACGATAATAAAGTTGTAAAAAGAGAATGGATTCAACCTAAAGGAAGAAAAAAGGTTTCTATTGCTATTGAAGAAAAACATCGTGGCAATCTGCATTTTTATTTGACCAGCACTCAAAACAATCGACTACATACTTCTGGTGGAATCATCTATGTTCCGTGGACAAATAAAGATTTAAAAGTTGAATACGCTACGTTTCGTGATAAATTATATCCAGGACAAAAAGAAGAATGGAAAATTAAAATTTCGGGAAATAAAGGAGATAAAGTAGCGGCTGAATTTCTTGCCGGTATGTACGATGCTTCTCTAGATGCTTTTGCTGCCAATTCTTGGGGTTTTAATATTCACCCAAGCAATGACAGACGGATGCCCCGACAAGGTACGCAAAGCTTTTACTATGTTGGATCTAGTGCATTAAGTTCGAATTGGAATGCTTATAGTTATGCTCAATCAAGAAGCTATAAAACCTTCAATTGGAATGGTTTTTCTTTCTATGAATGGGATTATTCGGATGGAGGTCGTGTCTATGAATTAGAGGATGCTGTTGTCCAGAGAAGTAGCACCCCTTCAGGTGGTGGAAGAAGAGATCAGTCTATGAGTAACAAGAGATCAGTACCTTCACCAAAACCTACTATATCTGCTAAAGTCTCTAGTTCAGAGACCAAAACAATAGAAAGTGTTGATGAAGCCGTAATAACAACAACTCTTGTGGGTAAAAATTCTGAAGTGTTAGAAGAAGCGCCAGAAGAGGATTTTGGCGATGTAGCGGTTCGGACGAACTTAAACGAAACGGTGTTCTTTTATCCTGATTTAATGACAGACAAAGAGGGCAATATTATCATCAAATTCACGATGAACGAAGCCTTGACCAAATGGAAATTTATGCTCTTTGGACATACCAAAGACTTGGCTTCTGTCTCTGAAACAAGAACGGTAGTTACTCAAAAAGATTTGATGGTCATGCCCAATGCCCCTCGTTTCTTTAGAGAAAATGATGAGATTTATTTTACCGCCAAGGTCAGTAATATGACTGAGGAAATGATGAAAGGAAGTGCTAAATTGCAATTATTTGATGCCATTAGCATGGAGCCAATTGATGTGGCTTTTGGTAATAATCAGGCGACGGTTCCTTTTGAAGCAAAAGCAGGGCAATCTGCCCCTTTGGTTTGGAAATTGAACATTCCTGATGGCTGGAATACGGCGATTACACATCGTGTGGTGGCTAAAGCGGGCGACTTTTCAGATGGCGAAGAATCTGCGATTCCTGTCTTGACCAATCGTATGATGGTGACAGAAACACAGCCTTTGCCGATTCGTGGTAATCAAACTAAAGACTTTACCTTCAAGCGCATGGCTGAGGTGAGTAAGTCTACCACGATGAAACACCACAAATTAACCTTAGAGTTTACTCAAAATCCTGCTTGGTATGCGATTCAATCGCTGCCTTATTTGATGGAATATCCTTATGAATGTACCGAGCAAATTTTCTCTCGTTATTATGCCAATAGTTTGGCTTCTGATGTGGCGAATTCTCACCCTAAGGTGAAACGTGTCTTTGACCAGTGGAAGAATATTGATACAGAGGCTTTGAAGAGTAATTTGTCAAAAAATCAAGAACTTAAATATGCTTTATTGGAAGAAACGCCTTGGGTTTTAGCTGCACAAAGTGAAGAAGTTCAAAAGAAAAATGTGGGCATTTTATTTGACTTAAATCGCATGGGCAATGAACTGGCAAAAGCTAGGGATAAAATGGCAGATCGTCAGTTGGCGAACGGTGGTTTTAGTTGGATGCCTGGTGGGCGTGACAGTTGGTACATCACACAATATATTGTGGAAGGTATGGGACATTTGGACAAATTGGGCGTCAAAGACATTCAGTCTGATCCCAAAATGGTCAAGATGATTACTCGTGCCGTGGATTATATTGATGTAGAATTGGCGCTTCATTACAAGGAATTATTAAAATGGGCAAAACGCAGTAAGAACGAAAAAGAATACTTAGAAAAAGATCACTTAGGTCAAATGGTGATTCATTATTTCTATGCTAGAACCTTCTTTTCTGAGCAAAAAATTACCAATAAAACGACTTTGGAAGCCATCAAGTATTATGAAGGGCAAGCGCTTAAATACTGGAGAAATAAGTCCATGTATATGCAAGGTTTGCTGGCTTTGGGTTTCCATAGAAAAGGAACGGACTTAGAAACGCCTAAGAAAATTGTTGCTGCCGCTAGAGAAAATGCCTTGAATAGTGAGGAAATGGGTATGTATTGGAAATATCCTTCGGGCTATTTTTGGTATCAATTGCCGATCGAAACGCACGCTTTGATGATTGAGGTGTTTGATGTCGTTGCCAATGATGCTAAGTCTGTCGAAGATTTGAAAGTTTGGTTGCTAAAAGCAAAACAAACCACGCATTGGAAAACGACCAAAGCTACCGCTGCGGCTTGTTATGCTTTGTTGATGTCTGGTGATAATTGGTTGATGGACGACAAGGAGATTGAAATTACTATGGGTGGCAAAAAATTAGACCAGTCTCAAATCAAGAAGGAAGCTGGAACGGGCTATTTTAAAACGACTTGGGCGGCGGATAAAATCACCAATGATATGGCAAATATTACGGTTGAAAATCCGAATAATGTCGTGGCTTGGGGGGCTTTGTATTGGCAATATTTTGAGAACTTGGATAAAATTACGCACTTCAAAGAAACGCCTTTGAAATTGAATAAAAAGCTGTTCAAGCAAATTAATACTGACAGAGGTCCTGTTCTAAAACCGATTGACAAAGAGACTTTAGAGCCTGGCGATTTGATCAAAGTTCGTATTGAATTGATCGTTGATAGAGACATGGAATATGTCCACATGAAAGATATGCGTGCCGCTGGTTTGGAACCCACCAATGTCTTGAGTCAGTACAAATATCAAGGTGGTTTGGGTTATTATGAAAGTACTAAAGATGCTTCT
>CALDEP010000042.1 GCA_937942475.1 uncultured Aureispira sp. | reverse complement strand
TTTCAAGGAGTTGCTTTAACCAGTACCAATGCTCAAGCAGGAACTTTTTCTAGTCCTCAAACGAGCACACAAATCTCAGCAGTTGGTACCCGACAATATGTAGAACATAGCAGTCCAGCATTAAGCGCAGGGACGTTTGTCTTTATAGCTTCATGGACCGCTCCTGTAATTGGTACCGGAAATGTGACGATTTATGCAGATGGAGTAGTTGCAAATGGGAATAATGGAACTTCTGGAGATGACCCAGCAGGAGCTGTATCACTAGTCTTGACAGAGCAAGCATCCGCAGGTATAGACTATGCACAAACGTCATATTGTCAAGCTTCATCAGATCCCACGCCAACGATTACAGGAATATCTGGTGGAACGTTTTCAGCAACACCTGCAGGTTTGAATTTTAATACTACTAGTGGGGAAATAGATTTGAGTGCTTCAAACCCAGGAACCTATACGGTCACCTATACTTATACAACAGGAACTTCAACAGATGTTGTTAGTGTTGTAGCAACAGATGATGCTTCTTTTTCTTATAATAAATCTTCTTACTGTTTGAATGAGGCAGATCCTACGCCAACGATTACAGGTTTAGCAGGCGGAAGTTTTGCCGTGTCTCCAGCAGGTTTAATTATTAATACTTCAACAGGACAAATAGATGTCTCTGCCTCTGCAGTTGGTAACTATTCGATCGGCTATATTACAAATGGTCCTTGTCCAACCGTAGGCACCTTTGCGCTTGCAATTACCAATATTAGCGATGCTTCTTTTGCTTATGGAAACAGTGCTTATTGTCAGAATGCAAGTGATCCTACACCAACCCCAGCCAGTACAGGAGGCAATTATACAAGCACAGCAGGCTTATCTATTAATGCCAGTAGTGGATTGATTGATTTGAGTAACTCAACAGCAGGAACCTATACGGTAACCTACAGTATTTCAGGGGCTTGTTCTGCTAGTTCGACAGAATCTGTGACGATTACAGCAGCAGATGATGCTTTCTTTACCTATGGAGGAACAACTTTTTGTCAAAATGCTGCTGATCCAATTCCTACCTTTAACCTAGGGGGAGGAAGCTATACAAGTACAACAGGTTTAATCCTTAACAGTACAACAGGACAAATAGATGTTTCTGCGTCAACAGCAGGAATCTATAATGTAACGTATACCACAAATGGTGCTTGCCCAAGTGCTAGTACTTTATCTATAACGATTACAGCAGTAGGAAATGCTTCCTTTAATTATGCGGCATCAAATTATTGTCAAAACCTAGCCAATCCAAGCCCAACAATTACAGGGAATACTGGAGGAACATTTAGTAGTACAACAGGTTTAGTAATTAATGGAACAACAGGACAAATCAATTTAACAGCATCAACAGCAGGAACCTACACGGTAACCTATACGACATCAGGGACTTGTTCTAGCAGTTCGACACAGTCTGTAAGTGTAACAGCTGTAGACGACGCTTTCTTTACTTATGGAGGAACAACTTTTTGTCAAAATGCTGCTGATCCAATTCCTACCTTTAACCTAGGAGGAGGAAGCTATACCAGTACAACGGGTTTAATCCTTAACAGTACAACAGGACAAATAGATGTTTCTGCGTCAACAGCAGGAACCTATAATGTAACATATACCACAAATGGTACTTGCCCAAATGCTAGTACTTTATCTATAACAATTGTAGGAGTAGGGAATGCTGCCTTTAATTATGCATCAGCTAGTTATTGTCAAGATCTGGCTAATCCAAGCCCAACAATTACAGGGAATTCTGGCGGAACGTTTAGTAGTACAACAGGTTTAGTAATTAATGGAACAACAGGACAGATAGATTTAGCTGCGTCAACAGCAGGAACGTACAATGTGACATACACGACGAGTGGAACTTGTCCAAGTTCAACGACTGTGAGTGTGACCATAACAGCAGTAGACGATGCGTTCTTTACTTATGGTGGAGCAACATTTTGTCAAAGTGCTACCGATCCAATTCCTACCGCTAACTTATCAGGAGGAACTTATACGGCATCGCCTACTGGCTTAGTCGTCAATTCAACAACAGGAGTAATTGATGTTTCTGCCTCAACAGCAGGAACGTACACTATGACTTATACGACAAATGGAACTTGTCCAAATTCTAGTACCCTCTCTGTAACTATTACAGCAACAGGTGATGCTTCCTTTAATTATGCATTAACTAGTTATTGTCAAAACTTGGCTAATCCAAGCCCGACAATTACAGGAAATCCTGGAGGAACGTTTACCAGTACAGGAGGTTTAGTAATTAATGGAACAACAGGGCAAATTGATTTGGGAGCCTCTACATTAGGTACTTATACGATTACTTATGCTGTAGGAGGAGCTTGTCCAGGTTCTAGTAATACAACTGTTGGTATTTTGGCAGCAGATGTTGCAGCTTTTGGATACACAGATACTACCATTTGTTTGAACATAGGAGCGAATCCAGTTTTAAGCGTAACAGGAGCTAGTTCTGGAACCTATACGTCAAATTCAAGTGGCTTAGTCTTAGCCAATGCGACAACAGGAGAAATTGATTTAACAGCTTCTGTCGCTGGTAATTATGTGCTTACCTATACTAGTAATGGGAATTGTCCAGCAATTGAAACCGTGAATGTAGATCTTTCTATCTGCGGAAGCGTTCAAACAATAAAAGCCAAAGACGCTTATGCTTTATTTCCAAATCCAAATGAAGGTCGTTTTTCTATTGAGAACAAAGGAAGCGCAGGAAACTTAACGATTAAAGTTAGAGACCTTTACGGAAAAGTAATTTTCTTACAAGAAACCTATTTAGAAACAAAAGAACAATCTAGCATTGAAGTGCCAGGTATTGTTGGAGGAATGTATCTAATAGAAATTCAAAAAGAAGCTACTTTGACAGTTCTTAAAATGATTGTTTTTGAATAAGCAGTAAACTATTATTTTTTTTTAGATAAAATACAATAGAGCTTCCTAAATAAGGAAGCTCTTTTTTTGTAACTTTGTGGCTTATAATTAAAATTAGTAAAAGAAGAATGATAGAATTAGGAAAATATAATTTATTAGAGGTGATGCGTAGTACACCTCATGGTTTGTTTTTGGAAGACAAAGAGGAAAATGATGTGCTGTTGCCTGGTAAATTTATCCCAGAAGGAACAGCGGTTGGAGACTATTTGGAAGTGTATATTTATAGAGATAATGAAGAGCGTTTAGTGGCGACCACTGAAGAGCCTAAATTCACCTTGTATGAATTTGCTGGTTTGAAAGTATCTGACGTGAATGATCATGGAGCCTTTGTCGATTATGGTGTTGGCAAAGATTTATTTGTTCCGTTTAGAGAGCAAAGGGTGAAAATGGAAGTAGGAAATTACTACTTGGTTTATATGTACTTAGATGGTGAAACAGATCGTTTGGCAGGTTCTACGAAAGTGGACCAGTTTCTAGATTTGGTTGATCCAGAAGAAGACGGAATAGCAGTAGGAGATGAGGTGACGATTATCACTTCGGGGAAATCGGAATTGGGCACCAATGTGATCGTAAACAATCGTTTCAAAGGCTTGATTTATGCCAATGAATTGTTTGAAAACCTGACGGTTGGTATGCCAAGAGTAGCTTATGTAAATCGTGTTCGAGAAGATGGGAAATTAGACATCCGTTTAGAAAAAGATGGTTATGCTAAAGTCGAAGACAATGCTCAAAAAATATTAGATCTTTTGAAAGAACGTAAAGGTTATTTGTTATTAACTGACAAAAGCAGTCCAGATTTGATTAAAAAAGAATTGGGCATGAGCAAAAAGACTTTCAAAAAATCAATTGGCGCATTATACAAACAAAAAATAATTTTATTAGAAGATAAAGGAATTCGTTTGGCTTAAAACAAACGCACTTCTTGTATAAATTAAAAATAAAAAGTCGTAAGCTCTTATCTTTATAATGAAGCGCTTGCGACTTTTTTATGCTTGGAAGTGTTTGAGAGCTTAACCAACAATTACTGATAAACCAAAACGGCTTCTTGTATAATTTCAGTCCCTAAAATACCCAAAGCCCCTTGTATGTTCCCTCTAACGGGAACAGGTTGTGCAAAAATATCTGCTCCAGAGCTATTGATCCTATATTTTTCTACATCTTGATAATAATTGTATAAATCTTTGCTTACATGATGTACCCGAACCAGTATTTCACTGCTAAAGGCAATTCCCAAATCATTCCATTGATCAAAGGTGTTGGCTAAAACACTTATTTTTGTGTGAATACTGTCCGAATTTACTTGATTAATCAATCGACCTTCATCAATGAAAATATAAAAAAACTTGCCATTAGAAGGCCCCACTTCTGCATTGTCATTTGGAGAATTGACAGAATATAACTCACTTTGTATCAACTCTGGAACGCCCAAAGATAAATCTGTATTTCTATAAATGGCTTCAATAATAAATAAATTATCTTCTTGCGCATTAGGATCTTCCCAACTCAAATTCATTCCAAGCGTTTCATCTTGTCCTGTTATTTCACGCATCGGAAAACTTTTGCTTGCTTGAATTGGATTAAAGGGAGAAGGAAGGCTTGCTGTTGCAGAGATGGTTTTGCTATTATTAATAGCAGCTTCATGGACATACAATTGGTAAGTTTCATTGGCTAAAGGACGAAAGCCTTCAATGGATTCAAAGACCAAGAAACTGCTGTTAATACCAGAATAAACACCAGTTATAAATTCCAAGGTATCAATAAGATTGCCATTACTATCTTTAATAAGAACAATAGATTCAGTGGCGACATCAAGCTTATCGTGAATGTCTTCTAGGGGAGCTGTAATTAAGGTGGAGTAACTAAGGAAGACTCGAAAAACGCTATCTGGATTAAAGATGGAATTGGCATAAAGCTGCCCTGGAGGCGCTTGAGCCTTTAAATCAATTTCTTTTTCACAAGAAAGATTTAGAAGAAACAGTAAAATTAACCCACTAAGTAATCCGACTTTTTTCATAATAAAAATGATTTAAAATCCATTATTTATCGATCAATGCTCGTTGTTTAATTTGCTTTATAATGCCCGAACTAATTAATTCATAGAGCGCTTGATGATCAGGGTATTTTTTTAAAAATTCAATATGTTTAGCAATCGTGTCTAAATCCCCTCGAACAGCAGGTCCTGTTTGAACATCTTGTGGATTAGATAAATCTATTTTTCGAACCGTCTCATAAATTAATGGCTTTAGAATGTCAAATGGAACATTTTGATCGCTGCAAATATCATGCGCAATGCCATATAAATAATTACTAAAATTATTAACAATAACAGCCGTAACGTGCAAAATTGCTCGTTGTTCATCATTGATGGGGTAGACGTTAGGGCAGATACTTTGTGCTAGTTGGAATAAGGTTTCTTCTGTAGAAGCGTTGTTGCCATAAATACAAAAAGGAAGTTGCTCAAAATCGACCTTTTTTGTAGTAGAAAAAGTCTGTAAGGGATAGAAAATACCATAATTGCTAAAATGGTTGGCAAAAATATCGCTAGAGACAGAACCAGAGGTATGTGCAATTAATTTATTGTACTTGCCTAAGAAAGAAATTTCCTCCGTTATAATTTTAGCGCTATCATCTTTGATGGCTAAGATGTAAATATCGGCTTCTAAAGAGAGGTCTTTTAAATTACTAATTCCACTAGATGCTACTAAACTAGCCAAATGAGCAGCTTTAGTTGGCGTACGACTGAAAACCTGACAAATATGATGCCCACACTTGTACAAACGTTGTGCTAAATGGAAGCCAACATTTCCAGAGCCAATAACAGTGATTTTTAATCCCATCCTAATTTCTATAAATCGTATTTTTCCTAAAAATAGATTTGATGATATAATAACAATACTCGGCATGGATTAATTGCTGGGGAGTACTCAATTCTTGGGTTTCCATACCAAATCGCTGTAATTGTCCTTTGATTACTTCGTGCTTCAAACCTGCACCACCAAAGGTAAGTGGAAACTTTTCTTCTCCCAAAATTTTATCAAAAAAAGCTTTAGAAACACCACTATCAGTGAATGGAAAAGCAAATGTTTGATAAGGAAGCTGAAAATGTTGGTTCAAATAAGCTTGACTCAAAAGCGTTTGTTCAATTTGGCTGGCTAAATCAATACTATTATAGGTGGGATGATTCTGGCTATGACTACCAAAAGTGAAGCCATCAGCAATCATTTCGGAAATTTGTTCTTGGTTTAGATAAGGTTTTTGTTGTGCTAAAAAGACATTAAAATCAATCTGAAAAGCCTTGGCAATATCATCTAATAGGGGTTCTTGATGCCATCGAACGCTTAATAAACCAGGTTTTAAATCTAAAAAAGGGACTTGATATTTCTTGAAAAAAGGAGCGATTTGAGTAGAGGAAATTTGTCTTTTAGTCAATACTTCAATTAGGTAACTAGCCTTATATCGAAACATAAGTCCTTTGTTGTCCACAAAATCTGAATTGAGAAAAAAAGTAGCAGGAATTCCTTTTTTCTTTAAAATGGGCGCAATAATATGATAACATTCTGCTAATCCATCATCAAAGCTAAGGAAGAACGTATTTTGGGGTAATTTTTTTTTATAATAAACAGCTTCTATTAGCTCAGTTAAGCCAATAGGAGTAAAGTGTTTTAGTAAATAATCCAAATCTTTTTCAAAGAGAGCCGTTCCACGAACACGGTATAAATGCTTGATGTGTGGAAGTTCTTGATCGCTGACGGTATGATAAAAAATGGATATAAAGTTCTGACCACTAACGGCTTTTAGCCAAGTTAAAGGAATACTACTAGAGAAAGCATGTAAACTTCTAATTAAAGCTTTTTTGAGCATTTTAACGCTCTTTTATAGAAGGAGCTGCTGCGCTTTTACTACACATTGCTTGACCATTGAAAATAGCGCCATCTTCGATCTGTAAGGTGGCATATTTTATATTTCCTTCAATGATAGCTGTAGAGAATAAGTGCACTTTTTCTTTTACAACAATATTTCCTTCTACTTTGCCTTCTGAAACAATATTCTGACAAATAATATCTCCTTTGATATGTGCGTTTTGGGACATTACAATACGACCAGAGCAGGAGACATTACCATAGATTGAACCTTCTAATCGAATGTTAGACTCTGCTTTAAAGTCGCCGTTTATTGTAGTACCAGAGGCAATATTACAGACTTCTAAGGGAGTAGAAGAACCATTTATTGATGGCTTAGAACTGTTTTTTGGGGTATTACCATTTTTTCCAAACATGATGGAATTGTATTAATAGGTTATGGAACGTTTTTGTCTATGCAAGTTAGCAAAGATAGAAAAAACATTGAATATTTTATGAAATCCGCTTTTTTGATTGTACTTTTATTTAGACTAAAGTGATATAAAAACAATAAAAAAAAAAGGAAATCGTTATTAAATTAAGTATAATTTAAAAATAAGTATAATTTAAAGCACAAAATCATAATGGGGATATTATTGAAGTGCATCGTCTGTTAAACAATTCGACCACCTTTTTCTAAAAAAAAGGGCGTGTAACAGAACAACTGATATCTTTGTTATAAGAATATGGATTAAGTTAAGAAAGCCGTTCAAAGGGAAATAAGTTATTTGGGACGGATTTAAGATCAACTATCAATTCTTTGACAAGTCAATTTGAAAATCATGAAAACATTATTACTGTTACTAGTAGCAACATCACTTTATGGGCAGCCAAATTTTAATGCTGTTATAAGTGCCATTAAGGCAGGAAATACATCAGAAATAGGAGCCTATATGGATGCCAATGTAGAAATTACGGTAGGGGATAAAGATGGCTCTTATGCGAAAGCGCAGGCTATTTCGGCTATCAATACCTTTTTTCAACAACAGTCACCAAGTGCTTGTAGTTTAGTGCATAGTGGGGCAGCTAAAGATGGTGCTTCTTATTATTGTATTGGAAATTTATCGGCAAAAGGAGGGAAATATAGAGTCTATATTTTCTTTAAGAAAAAAGGCAGCTCTTATCTGATTCAGGAAATGCGTTTTGAAAAAGAGTAAAGATTTATATTAAAAAAAGAAGACCTAAAATATAAAAGCGAAACCCATTTTCATGAGTTTCGCTTTTTTTGATTGTATTCAAATAAATTTGAGATACAATTTAAGACTAAGCTTCTGCGTTGTCATCAGTTGGAGTTGCATCTTCTGTTGTTTCAGCAACAACTTCTTCAGTTGTTTCCTCTGCAACTTCTTCTACAGGCTCTTCTTTTTTGACAGGAGCATTACCGAAAATTTTCTTGCGACGAGCTTCAGCAGCTTCTTTAGTAGCATCTTTACGTTTTTCAACTTTTGCTTCTTTTGCCTCTAGCCACTCATTCAACATCTTGTCAGCAGTCTCTTGGTCAAAAGCACCTTTTTCCACACCACGTTGAAGGTGTTTCTTGTAGTATACGCCTTTGAATTTAAGAATTGCACGAGCAGTGTCTGTTGGTTGCGCACCTTGCATTAACCAATTGTAAGCTGCGTCAATATCCAAACTGATGGTAGCAGGAACAGTCAACGGGTTATAAGTACCCATCTTCTGAATAAATTTACCATCACGAGGAGCACGAGCATCAGCGGCTACAATGTGATAAAAAGGTTTCTTTTTACGTCCTTTACGCTGTAAACGGATTTTTAAAGCCATTTTGTATTAACTTTTTTTAGTCAAAAATATCCTGTGTCGCTTGATTAACAAGTAGCAGGATTTATAATGTGGGCAAAAGTAAGTAATATTACTTATAATTGAAAATATCTAGATGTTTTTGTTTGATAAAAATGAAGGTCATTTGTATCTTTTTCTCACAAGGGAGTTATTTATCATAGAGAAGTACGCGTTTTTTTTTGGTTTCGGTAACAAATTTTGTGGTCATAAAAAAAGGAGGCACCTTTATCAGACGATATGAGTCGTAAGTTTTAAGTAGAAAGTCGTCTGTTTTCTTTTGATAATAAACGACTTACGACTTTATACTTGAAACTTATATCCCAACTCATAGCCTTAAAAAGGATTCTAAACATTAAACGCTCACAAAACTTCCGATTGAGCCATTTTTTATATGTAGTACTTATGGGCTTATGTCATTCATAAAGTAGTATTAAGAACTTTTTAACAAGTAGTAGAAAGGAAATTTGCTTATTTATTTGTACTATTAAGGCAGTGTTCTAATCTATCACCAAAAATAAAATAAATATGTTGATGAATAAAAAAGTTTTTCAAGGTCTAACATTGGGCTTGTTATTAGCAGGAAGCACGATGAACGCTCAAATAACATTTGAACATGGTACTTGGGATGAGGTAAAAGCAAAGGCTGAAAAGGAAAATAAACCTATTTTTGTGGATGCCTACACAACTTGGTGTGGACCTTGTAAATGGATGGCAAAAAATGTTTTTAGCCAAGAAGCAGTAGGTACTTATATGGATCAAAATTTCATTGCCTATAAAATGGATATGGAAAAAGGAGAGGGACCTGCATTTGCAAAAGCTAATAATGTGGCTGCTTATCCTACCTTACTTTATTTTGATGCAAAAGGTGAAATGATTCATAAGGGGATTGGAGCTAGAGATGCAGATGGTTTAATGGAATTGTGCAATAGTGCCTTAGATCCAGACAAGCAATTGGCTTCTTTTGTTAAGAAATATGAAGAGGGAGCACGAGATAAAGATTTTCTAGTTAGCTATTTGGACGTTTTAAACAGTTGTGGCGAAGACTTGGAAGCGCCTTTTAATGCTTATTGGGAAAAAACATCTGATGCAGAGAAACAAACTGCCGAATCGTTAGATTTAATGGCAGGAGTAACTCGTCGATTTAGCGATTTTAAAAGTCCTATCACTCAATACTTGTTAGCGAATAAAGAAGCTTATGAAAAAGTAGCCACTAAGGAACATGTAGGAGGTTTGTTAGACAATTGCTATGCTTATGGAATTTGGGGATTAGCAAAAGTAGAAGATAAAAAAGAAGCAAAAGCTCTTAGTAAAGAACTATTAGAGGCTTTTCCTGAAGCAAAAAAAGAATTCAAAAAGCGTTTAACTTATATGAAAGCTACTATGGAAACGCCTCCTGATGAAGCTAAAGTTCAGAAAACGTATGGACAATATTTAAAAGTTGCCAAGAGTTGGGCTGAGCTAAATTCAGCAGCTTGGAATGTATATGAGAATGAAGATGATTTGAAAAGATTGAAAGAAGCTTTAGGATGGGTTGATCGTTCTATTGGAATGGAGGCAAATTATTTTAACGTAGATACCAAAGCTTTTTTGTTGTATAAAATGAAGAATTATAAAGAAGCAAAAGTAGCTGCTACAAAAGCCATCGAATTAGCTAGAGCGGAGGGAATGGACGACGAGTCTATCAGCACCATTCAGTTGCTAGAAAATATCAATGAAAAGTTGGGAGAAACGAAGAGTACCGCAAAGAGCTAAAATAGCTTTGTGCTTGAAAATATAAATGAACGCCTCAGATATCTAATATCTGAGGCGTTTTTTATTCTGCTTTTTTTAATGTAAAGCCAAAGGTAGAACCAACATCAATTCTACTTCTTGCCGTAATGGTTTGTTGATGTGCTTCTAAAATGTGCTTCACAATTGCTAAGCCCAAGCCAGAGCCGCCTTCCGTTCTAGAACGTCCTTTGTCAACACGATAAAAACGCTCAAACAATCGAGAGATATGCTCTGAAGAAATGCCTTTGCCATTATCTGATATTTCGATTAGAATGTTATCGTCCAAGTCATAAAAACCCACCAAAGTATGGCCGTTTTCTTTTCCATATTTAATGGAGTTGCTAATTAAATTAACAACAACACGGCGAATATTGTCAATATCTGCATTGACTTTTAATGGTTTTTGGCTGTTATTTTTGAAAGACAAAGTAATATTCTTTTCAGAAGCATTAAGCTCACTGTCTTCTAAGACATCTTTGACCAATTTGCAAATATCAAAATTACTTAAATGAAGTTGTAATTTTCCTGCTTCAAATTTTGAAATATAGCCTAAGTCAGCTACAATTTTCTCCATTCGCTCTGTGTTTTCAGCAGCACGAGTCAAGTATTTGTAATTAATGTCAGGATCTTCCATTCCTCCATCCAACAAGGTCAGTAAGTAGCCTTGTATGTTGAAAATAGGCGTTTTAAGCTCGTGAGACACGTTACCTAAAAACTCTCTACGGTAAACCTCCATACTTTTTAGCGAGGAAATTTCTTTTGTCCAGTTCTGTGCCCATTCAATTACTTCTTGCTCTACTTCATCAATCATGTGTTTTTTCATGTTTACACTAACAATAGGGTTTGTTGTTGGTGTTTTCATGCTGTGAATGGTCTTATAAATCAATTTAATCTTTCGATAAATAAAACGATGAAGAGAGCTATAAACAGCTAAGTAGCCAAACCCTAAAGAAACGACTGGAATTAGAAAAACAAGCACCCAAGTAATGCTATTGGGGAATAGTACTTTTGCACCAAGTGTAAACAATAGTAATATTCCAGCATTGTTAGCTGCTGTGAACCAAGCAAGTTGCTCTGGGCTAGGATTTTTAGTTGTAAAAATAAGCATTTGCTACGATTGTTTTTTGACGTGTTTTGAGAACGATTTTAGCAAGATAACCCGTATTGTTGAAAGCCTGTTATCTTACGAAAGATCAAACTTGTAACCAATCCCTTTAATGGTTGTGATGTAGTTCTCTCCAACTTTTTCACGAATTTTTCGAATGTGTACATCAATCGTTCTGTTCCCTACAATAACATTACTTCCCCAAATTTTATTAAAAATCTCTTCTCTAGTAAAGACCTTTCCAGGTTTGGAGGTTAGTAAGCAAAGTAGTTCAAATTCCTTCTTCGCCAAGGTTATTTTATCTTCTGAGCCTTGTTTTTGAACAATAAATTGCTCTTTGTTGATATACAAATCAGCTACTTGAATGACATTTTTGTCCGCTTGGGTATTTTTTTTGTTAAATCTACGCAACAAAGCGTTGATGCGACTGATGAGTACTCTTGGTCGGATTGGCTTGGTGATATAGTCGTCACCACCCACTTCAAAACCTACAATTTGAGAATAATCTTCACTTCGAGCGGTTAGAAAAGCAATCACTGTATTTTCAAAATCAGGAATTGCACGGAGCTCTTTACACACTTCTACACCATCCATTTCTGGCATCATAATGTCTAGAAGAATAAGGTGTGGTTTAATTTCTTTTGCCTTTTTTAGTGCCTCTAAACCATTGGTTGCAGTACTTACTTCGAAACCTTCTTTGGCAAGGTTGTAACATACGAACTCTAAAATATCTGGTTCGTCGTCTGCAATAAGTATTTTGTATTCACTTGAATTCATCTTGGATTTAAATTAAGATTGGTTTTGAATGCTCAAAATATAAATTATTTTTGATTGCTTAGTTTGTTTATCAATTAGAAATAATACATTAGGATTATTAAAGCAAATAAATTATTTTCTTCTTTCTTGTCACAAATGTAAGGTTTCAATACTTAACTTGCGTTAATACAGTATTAAATTATTGTTACGAATAAAATAGTTCTGAGTACAAGACAAAAAATTTAACCTAACCATTTAGAACATGAATCTACCTAAAAGCGAAGCGATCTCGTATCTAAAAAATGTGGTTCTTTTGCAGATCGTGTGGAGTTTAAAACTTACGACCTATACTGTACATAGAAAATAATTTTAAGATTAGAAAAAGAACACCAAAGGATTATACCAATGATTAATAAAGAAAATTACCAATTGGTTTTGGAGAAGGTGCAACTGAAAGAAGCCAATTTAGTTGCCGTTTCTAAAACAAAACCGCAGGAAGACATACAAGCGCTCTACGATTTGGGACAGCGTGTTTTTGGAGAGAATAAAGTCCAAGAAATGGTGGACAAGCAAAAAGCCTTGCCCAAAGATATTAAATGGCATTTGATTGGCACTTTACAGCGAAATAAAGTGAAATACATGATTGAATTTGTTTCTTTAATTCACTCCGTGGATAGTTTTAAATTGTTGAAAGAGATTAATAAACAAGCAAAAAAGGTCAATCGAGTAGTCGATTGTTTGCTGCAATTTCATATTGCAGATGAACAGACGAAATTTGGTTTGTCTTACGAGGAAGGCGTGGCATTATTGGCATCTGATGCCTACAAAGAAATGCAACATGTTCGTATTGTTGGAGTGATGGGAATGGCAACTTTTACAGACGATAAAGAACAGGTTGGAAAAGAGTTTGAAACGTTAACAGCTTATTTTAAAACAGTGCAACAAGATTTTTTTGCTGATAACGAATCCTTTAAAGAGGTATCAATGGGTATGTCTGGAGATTATGAAATTGCTTTGGATAAAGGAAGTACCTTGGTACGAGTAGGCTCCTTGTTGTTTGGAGCAAGGGTTTATAGCTAACCTGATGTTACGTATAAAGTTGAGTCGTCAAGCATAGGTTTAAATAGTATTTGAAAGATGCTTGTGTAACAGGAGTAACTAATTATTTATACTAGATGAAAAGACTGTTCTATTTTGTTGTCATCCTTGTTTACTGCTGGGCTTTAGGAGCTTGTAGTATCAACAAGCAGACGCCTTTAACGAAGGTTGCACAGCAGATGGAAGGCAATTGGATCAATCAAGAATATCTAGAGGCATTAAGGTTGACTCAATCGCCACAACAAGCAGATAATACGACCAGAATTAAGGTTGTTCAAATCAGAATGGATAGCTTTCAACAGTTGGTCTTGTCTTTTCAAGAGGGGGATGATTGGATCTTGGATCGAGATGAGGAAGGTTTGTTTTTTAACAGTATATTCGATTATAGCTTGCAGTTGAAAACCAAATTGATCTCTAATCAAAAATTACAAGTAGGGGATAAACTATTTTTGCGGTTTAGCGAGGACTTAGACGACTGGAATAAGGACATTCTATTGGTTCAGAAAACCTTGTTTACCGGTTCTTATGATTGGAATGGAAAACTAGTAGAGTTTTATAAAGATGGAACCATTCGAGGGATGGAAAGGGTCGGTGTTAAAACCTATTATCCGATTGTTTATTATAATAATAACCAAGAAATGGATCAAATTTGGTTAAATAAAGGAAATACAAACTCTGTAAAATATGGCTTTGAATTTCAAAAAAAGAAGTTATACATTTATCAACTGAAATGCCCAGATCAGGAAGTTTTATGTGGCAATAAAAGTCAAAGAGGAGATCTTTTGTTTGAATTGGATAAACGCTAAGAGAAGCAAAATAAACGGAGTGCTTGAATTTCAAAACTACTCTAAAAGAAAAAATGAAGATTTGAAGATTTGAAAATGTTCCTAATTAGTTCATTTTCAAATGATCAAATCTTCAAATTAAGTAGATGGACAAAATTAGTAGCTTAAAAATTGGAGTATATTTTTTTTGCTAACGAGTTGTAAAACGTAGCTTTAGCGGGCTAAAGCGAGGCTTTTCAAGGAAGATAGCGGACAAA
>CALDEP010000041.1 GCA_937942475.1 uncultured Aureispira sp. | reverse complement strand
ATAGATATTGATGATCTTATAGATTTTAAAATTGCAGAAGTGTTGATGAAAGAGGTAGGTTAGTGAAAAGCCCTTAGTCAGTGTATTTTTTTGCTAGTTGTTGTACATTGAATAATAAAATTTCGTTCTTTGAAAACTCTTTTCACGCAGTAAATCGTGTGATAATATTCTAACGACTACCTTTATTAAAACTATATGAGTCGTAAGTTCTAAGTAGAAAGTCGTCTATTTTATTGTGATAATAAACGACTTTCTACTTAAAACTTATATCCACCACGAACAATAAGTGAAACGCTCATGAGCGTAGCGAGTAACAAAGCTAAATTCATAACTGAATAGAGTAAGCTATGTTTTAAAACTCCACACAGTTTACTGCGTGAGAAGTTTGTCAAAGAACCAAAAATTTTATGCTAGAAAGGGGATGAATACAAAAAAAATAGATCAAAAAAATACAAAAAAGAATGTCCGTAGGATTGACATCTACTTTTCAATTTTACAATTTGGATTTAGTGGTTTATTAGAGGTCACCTCACCTGCTGTACGAGCAATTTTTACCGCAAAAAAAACTTGGAAAAAACTAATTAGCATCGTAGGACGTTTCTTTATTCTACCTATAAAGGGAGTCTATTATCGGTTTAAATATTCAGACCAAATTGATTATAAGAGAATTATAGGAAAGCCCTGTTTGCTCATTATAAGCAAGAACAATAAAGATGTGTTAAGCCTTATAAAGCAGAAAAATAAGGAGGCTGTTTATTTAGCTTATGAAGCCTATGTGACAGATAAAGAAGAAATTGTTCCTCTGTTGCACTTTTCGATGTGGTTTAGAACCTATCTATATCCTTGGGTTTTGTGGCGTTTTTACAAGCGTTATGGTAAAAAGGCGTTTCATTACATGGACTATATTTTTAAAAGTATTGGGCAATACGAGGCTTCTGTACAGTTTTTGAAAAAATATAGACCTCAATATATTGTTTTTTCAAATGATCATAGTGTTTTTCCAAGGGCATTATTAATGGCAGCAAAAACATTAAACATACCAACCATCTATATTCAACATGCCAGTGTAACGCCTTATTTTCCTCCTTTGGATTTTGACTTAAATCTATTGGAAGGACAAGCTACTCTAGATCAATATATTTCAAATGGAAGGGTAAGTGGAAAGGTGCAATTTGTTGGAATGCCTAAGTTTGACCCTTATATTAATTTTAGGAATACCAATAAAAAAGTTAAGTGTATTGGTGTTTGTTCAAATATGATGGACGAAACAGAGGTAGTAGAAGCTTTTTTAGTACGGCTGAGTCAAGCTTTGCCCGACTTAAACATTACGTTTCGACCACATCCTGCCGATACCACAAATTTTAAACTTCCAAAAAATGTAAGGCAATCCACCAAGGAAGAAGCTGTATTTGATTTTTTACAAAAACAGGATTTAATTATTGCAGGCAATACATCTGTTCATCTGGAAGCAGTTTTGTTGAATGTAGTGAGTGTTTATTATGAGTATACTCCTTTCAAAGATGCTATTCGAGATATGTATCGTTATTGTAAAAATGAGTTGGCTTATCAGGCGCTTAATTTTGAACATCTTTTGGACTTAATTGAAAAAGAAAGGAATCAAAAGAATACAGCTATTTATAAAAAAGCGGCATATTACAATGCGATTGTAGGAACAGCGCATGAAGGGAGAAGTGGCGCATTGGCGGTACAATACATTAATGAATATATGGCTACTTTGTAAACGTTATCAATGGAGAAGAAGATGAAAATATTATTTGTAACACATGGAGCCGATATGATGGGGGCAAATCGATCTATGCTCAATCTCATAGCAGGATTGCAAGCATACGAGGTAGAATGTGTTATCTTAACACCAGATGATGGAAAGTTGGCTGCTAGTGTAGCATCAGATCAAAAAATTATTATCAGTAGCTATTATCGTTGGGCGCATACCGAATACTTATCTAAAGAATATTGGCTTAATTATTTTTTACAAAAGAAAAATAAAAAGCGATTAAATATAATCGCTGAAGAAATAAAAGACGATAACTTTGATCTTATTTATAGTAACTCTTCAACCATAGGAATTGGAGCGCAATTAGCGGATCGTTTGAACATTCCTCATGTATGGAGAATAAGAGAGTTTGGAGAAGAAGATTATAATTTGTCTTTTTGGAAGGGTCGAACCCATTTTATCCAATGGGCGAATAAAGCAGCGGCTATCTCCTTTATTTCAAAAGCAATTCAAGACAAGTTTAATCAACAAATAACAGCGCCTAAGTATTGTATTTATAATGGTGTTATCTCCAAAGTAGCCTTAAATAAGATTATTCCTTCTAATAATACAGGAGCATTTACATTTTTAATTATAGGCCTGATTCATCCGAATAAAGGACAATTTGATGCAATTATTGCTTTTCATGCCATCTATAAGGAGTTTCCAAATTCCAAATTAATAATAGTAGGAAAAGGCAGAAGGTTGTATACTAGAAAAATGAAAAAGTACATAAGCGATCATGGACTTTCAAATAACATCAACTTTTTAGGATATGTAGACCATCCACATGAAGTATATAAGAAGGTAGATTGCTTGTTAATGTGTTCGAAAAGTGAAGGAATGGGACGAGTAACGGTAGAAGCTATGATTCATGGAAAGCCAGTTATTGGATATAATGGTGGTGCTACTCCTGAATTGGTGAAACATGAAAAGAATGGTCTCATTTATTCTAATCAAAAGGACTTGTCTGCATGTATGACCATCTTGTTGAAAGATAGAGCCCTTGCCGAACAGTATGGTAAAGAAGGAAGAGAAATGGCAGAAGAATTTGTTACAGAAATTTCTGTTGCTAAAGAGTATCGTATCTTTAAGGACTTAATTACTCCTGTTACGCAAAAAAATAATTAAGGAGATAAAAAATTAATGTTCCTGTATAAACTTGTTCTGAATGTTGAAGGCTTAATTTTTAATGTTGAATGCTTTATAATAGAATTAGCATTAAAAATTAAGGATTCAACATTAAAAAGTAAAACAAAGGTTCAAGAAGCAAATTTCGGCTTCTCAATAGGAATAAAAAAAAATGCGTAACATGAGTTAATTAGTAAAAAGGGGCTTTTGAGAGTTGTTAAAAATTGTAGTAAGATAAAATATATAACGAATGCTGTTAATTAGGGAAATGACTCTATGTACAGTAAAAAAGAAGAGAATGCTTAGTAATAGATTGAAATCAGATGGGAAACCAACCTATGTTTTGAATGCATTGCAACAGAAGATGAAGTTGGAAGTTGAGCAAAAAATAGCAGATGAAGTATATCAATTTGAGACAGTTGATTGTGTTGTCTGTGGAGATAGCGAGGCTACTAAAATAGCAGAGAAAGATCGCTACGGGCTTTTTTTTCCTGTAGTTAGCTGCAAAAGTTGCGGTTTGGTTCGAACAAATCCCCGAATGAATCAGGCGTCTTACAATGAGTTTTATAATACAGAATATCGAAAATTATACGTAGGGCAAGAAAGCCCAACAGGCGACTTTTTTAAGCTTCAGATGCAAAAAGGAAAGTTGATTTATGATTACTTAGAAGAAAAAGGTGCTTTTCACAAAGCCAAGAAAGATATGTTTGTGCTAGAAGTCGGTTGTGGGGCAGGCGGAATTTTGCATTTTTTTAGAGAAAAAGGATGTACTGTAAAAGGGATTGACTTAGGGGAGGAGTATATTAATTATGGCAAAGAGGAGTATGATTTGGATTTGGAAGTTGGATTTTTATCTGATTTAAACCTAGATAGAAAACCCGATTTAGTCATTTACTCGCATATAGTAGAGCATATTTTGGAGCCAGATGCAGAATTTATTGCTTTAAATAAAGCCATAAACAGAGATACAATTGTTTATGTGGAAGTGCCAGGTATCAAACATTTATATCCGAATTATGATATGAACCTCTTGCGTTATTTACAGAACGCTCATACTTTTCATTTTTCGTTGACAACTTTGCAAAATTTAATGGAAAAGTGTGGTTATGAAATGTTGGCAGGAACAGAATATATACGAAGCATATTTAGACCAACGGATCAAAAAAATGACCAATTTAAGAATGATTATAATGCTGTCATAACGTATTTGGAGAAGATGGAGAAAAAGAAGGATTACTTTGCTTTAACGCCATTTTCATTGAAAAAAAGACTAGAAAGTATCGTTGTTCCTGTACTGGATTTTTTAAGAATTAAAAAGCTAATAAAATCATTATTAGGGAAGTAATCTTTTGAAGTCGTTCAAAATTTTATTTAAACGAATATGAAACATTCTAAACTTCTTTCCCGTTTGACCTAATTCGAAGCATCAAAAAAAAGATAAAACGAATTAGTATGACAGCAAAGGCTCTATTCCCAGAAGTATTTTTACACTATGTTTGGAAGTTCAAACTCTTCGATTTTAAAGAATTAAACACGACAGATGGCGAAATAATAGAGTTGGTCAATGTTGGCAGTCATAATCATCATACAGGACCTGATTTTAGTCATGCTCGGATTCGAATTGGAGAAACCTTGTGGGCAGGAAGCGTAGAAATACATAAAAAGTCGTCCGATTGGCTGTTACACCAACATCAAAAAGATAAGGCTTATAATAACACCATTCTGCACGTTGTCTATGAGCACGATCAAAATATCTACAGAATAGATGGCAGCCCAATTCCAACATTGGAGTTAAAAAACAAAATTTCAGATCAATATGTACAACGGTATTGGGAACTGTCTACCAGTAAACAAAAAATACCTTGCGAACATCGATTCTTTGCAGTGTCAGCAAGCTTAAAGAAACTTTGGTTGGAACGATTGGTGGTAGAGCGCTTGGAGGATAAGACCCTTGAAATAAGAAGGAGCCTAGAACAGACCCAAAACAATTGGGAAGAAACGTTCTATCAATTTTTAGCCCGAAATTTTGGCGCAAAGCAAAACTCAGCTGCTTTTGAAGCCTTGGCTAAATCCCTGCCATTAATAACCTTATCAAAACATAAGAGCAACCTATTGCAATTAGAAGCCCTGTTATTGGGGCAGGCGGGTTTTTTGTCTACATCAGAAACTGGAAAGACAACCGATGTCTACTGGATAGCTTTACAAAAAGAGTATGATTTTTTAGCAAAAAAATATCACTTAATTCCCCTAAATGCATCTAGTTGGCAATTTGGGCGAATGCGTCCAGCTAATTTTCCAACGATTCGACTGGCTCAATTTGCGGTATTAATACATCAATCAACTCACTTGTTTTCTAAGATATTAATAGAACCTGATGTGAATTGTTTGCGCAAAATGTTTCTGATTCACTTAAACGGGTATTGGATGAACCATTATCGACTGGGAGAGGAGTCGCCCAAACGCAAGAAATCTTTAGGAGGAGGAACGATTGACTTAATATTAATTAATACCATTGCCCCTTTTTTATTCATTTATGGCGATTATAAAGGAATAGAAGATTATAAGGAGCGAGCCGTTCGCCTATTACAAGTCATTCAGCCAGAACAAAATTCCATTATCGCCAATTGGCAAAATTTAGGCATGGTCACTAATTCTGCTCACGATACACAAGCTTTGCTCCAACTCAAGACAAAATACTGCGATTCCAAGCGTTGTTTGTCCTGTTCTATTGGGCATAAAATATTGCAGATGGACAAATAAATAAGCGGATTATTTATTTGTTAGAAACTTCAAAAACTGTATATTGTATGTGTATGGAATGAATAAGAATTGCTTTTTCTATACAACAGCCTACTTATAATTAATGAATTATCACATAAGAAAAACTGCTACATGATTGATTTAAAAGAAGTGTTAACAGAATATGCAGCTGAAAAAAAATATAAAACAAAGGAACTTGATGGCGGTAAATTAGGGATTGATATTGCAATGAAACTCAAAGATGGTACTTTTAGATATCAATTTGTGTGGGTTTGGGTGGTACCAGGTCGAGGAAAAGGAAAGGACTGCATTTACTTTACCAGTAGAGCAGGAACATATACTCCTAATGTTAATTTATATCAATTGGTGAAAGAATCTGGCTATGGCGTATATAGTACAATTACGATTGTTCCAGATAAAGATAAAGAAGGAAATCCTTGCGAAACCGTTGTGGTTCAAGCAAGCCCTGTTCAAGAGTTTTTATCTAAAGAAGAGTTTCTATACATTTTGTGGGAAGTCGCAGAGGTAGCCGATATTTTAGAAGAAAGACATTTTGGAGGAGATGCAAATTAGACCTTAGTGGAATAAATTAAGAACGTCTTTAAAATATATTAAGATCTTTGTGATACTATTTCACGAGGATCTTTTTTTGTGTTAATAATCGGTGGTAAGTCTAACAAAAGAAAAAAGCCTCAAAACAATAAATGTTTTGAGACTTTAAATAGTTGCAGAGGTAGGACTCGAACCTACGACCTACGGGTTATGAGCCCGCCGAGCTACCGCTGCTCCACTCTGCGTTTTGTGAGTACAAATGTACGACGCTTATTCTGTAAATGCAAATTTATATCAAGTAAAATTGATTTATTTTTAATAATAAAAACAATTAAACTGATAGTCAGAGCCTTATGCTCTCTATTGATGAGGGACAAAGTTTCCTTGATTGCTATTTAAGGTCTCAATATGTTTTATTGTTTCAGGAATGTGAATTTTATAGGTGATAACTTCCTCACACTCTGCTCCTTTTACTAAAAGGACATTGTTATTTTGAGGAGGGCTAAGGGTAAGCATATGAATTTGCTCATCCATAAGAAGCTCCATTTCATAGCGACCACTTTTAAATAAATAATCCAAGAGGGGCAAGGTTCCAATGTTGATTCGAACGGCTGTTTCTATAGAAATACGTGTTCCTTTAGTTTTAAAAATTTCAATATCTTTACCTGGAGCATAGATTCGAATTTTGGTGGCACCTGCTGGAATCGTCGCAATTTGAGCCGTTTTGTTACTCGCCTGTCCATGCACCCCTGCAAAACAGCAGAGAAAAAACAAAAGGGGAATGATTTTTAAAAGTCTCATGGTTGTTTTTTGATTCCTAAAAGTGCTTAGGAAAGTTTTTGCAAAATAGATTTAGGACGTGCGGTCTGTATTTTATTGATGCAAAAAAACAAGGAAATGTTACCTCTAAAGTGGAATAATTTTGTGAAAAATGTACTTGTTTTTGAGTTGTTTATGTATGAATTTTTAGAAGGGGCAATGGATAGAATTATAACTAAAATAAGTTAATTTTTTATCTGATTTGAATCTTCTTTTGTTCGGGTAG
>CALDEP010000040.1 GCA_937942475.1 uncultured Aureispira sp. | reverse complement strand
TGAATGATGTAACTTGCTCAAAATGTCGATCAATATATAAATTATCGTATATGCGTATTCGTATTCGAGATAAAGATTCAATTGATTGCGAGGTATGCGGAAATGAAGATATATATAGATGGAATGAAGCTAAAATATGGTCAGCAAACTTAATAAAAAGAAAAGAAGAACATAAGTAATTCTTAATTGTAATTCAATATTAATTGAAAGAAAGATTTTTAAATAATATTTAAAGGTCTTTCTTTTTAAAAATGCCCTCTCATCAACACCAACAAGCGATCAAAATAAGGCACAACCCTTTTCAATTCCGTAGGAGTCATATAAACAGCCCTAGTATATTTAGTATCCGTTAAAAAGGAATTAGCAATACCATTTTGTTTCAATTTAAAAGCGACATACTGTTCAAATAAACGAGCAAATATTTCAGTACGTTCAACATTGTCCCGTCCTGAAATAGCGTTACAAAAAAAGCTATAAAATGGAAGAGGGAGAAAATGGATATAAAAAGCGTAGGCAGAGAGACTATTCACATAGGTTTTAAAATAGCAGTCAATTTATAGCAAACCTTATTATACAAAACACAAAAAACCAGCTGGAGCCACTACACATCCAACTGGTTTATGAGCTAAATCAATCTAAATTAATTTAGAAGATGTTTCTAAAGTCCTTCTTTTGAACATCCAATGCATAATTACACAAGCGTTATCATTTTGATAATAGCAAGACCACTTCAAAACTAGTAGCAGCCTTACAGAGGATAAAAGTACAAGAAGCACAGAGATTAGAATAGGGTAAAAATACCTGCTTTTTAAAAACAGGTATTTTTACCTAGGTCGAAAAGATAAGGAACCTAGTCGTACTTCTAGGGCCATATTTTTTGAAAGACACTTGATTTAAGGGAATAAAAAAATCGACAGAAAGAAGCTTCCTGCCAATTTATGAAATGTAGCCTTTTTAACAGCGTTCATCTGTTAAAGAGGAATTTAGTTATTAGCAGAGATGTCTAGTCCTTTTGCACTATTGATGTTGATGACACTGTGTGTGTTCAATACCCAGTCAAAGGTAGGCGCAGAACCTCTTGCAATTACCTCTTGACGATCAGTACTCATGGATTGACTGCTTTCATCTTTCCATTGGAAAACCAAACCGTTTAGATAGATGTTGGTAGCATTTCCATACTCTATAAATTTAGACTCCCCTGCATTGATAGAAAAATCTTGCTCTAAAGATGGTTTTCCAACATCATTTCCTTGGCGTATTAATAGCGTTACATTAATAGATTGATCCGAGTTGTTGTTAAATGTTTTACCAGCCATGATGGTTGTTTTTTTAATTAGTGATAAATTATGTAATTTTGAATACTACAAATTTAGGGGAAGTACTTGGATTGCAACAGCGTAAAAATACCTGCTTTTGTAAAATAGGAATTATTACCTAGGCGTCAAATAAGGAAATGTGGAGCGATTTAGTTCTATACTTAAAACAATATTTTCTGAGCAAAGCTTCATTTTCTGACAGAGCCTAGTTAAATTTAAGATTCAAAGAAAAACGACCAATAGGAAGAACAAAATATGGATCTAAAAATAATATCAGCAGGAGCAGGAAGTGGGAAGACGTATAGTTTGACAGAAGAGATGGCAAACTTGTTGGCGCCAAGTGATGGGCAGCCTGCAGCAGTGCGTGCATCTGGAATTATTGCGACAACGTTTACCAACAAGGCGGCAGCAGAGTTGAAAGAACGGGTGCGCATCAAGTTATTAGAAAAAGGCTTGACGGAGGAAGCGGATGAATTGGGCAATGCCATGATTGGAACCGTTCATTCTATTGGCGTGCAATTGTTGAAGCGATTTTCCTTTGAGGCAGGCGTTTCTCCTGAGGTAGATATTGTGGCAGACAGCGATCAGCAGACGATTTTTAATCAAGCCTTGGCGACGGTGATTCCTTTGGAATTGGTCTTGGAAATGGAGCAGTTGAGTGAGCAGCTTGGTTTTCATAAAAGCATGTATTCTAAAAAAGATTGGCGGGCAGATTTGAAGCAATTGACGGATATTGCTCGTTCTAATAATTTTGGAGCAACTATTTTGTTGGAGAGCAAAGCCTATTCTTTGAAGACTTATTTTGAATTATTACCAGAAAAATCAAAAAAGAGTGGTCTAGCTTTAAACTCCGAACTCATGGGGCATTTGGAGCAGACTTTAATGGCGCTAGAGGGAAATGAGGATGGCACAAAGGGAAAAGAAACCTTGATGGGAAGCCTTCGCTCGATGAAGACAACGCTCAAAAATAGAGGCTTTGTCAATTGGTACGACTGGGCACGATTAACAAAATTGAAAGTACCGAAAAAGAGCCGAGATGATGCCTTTGATTTGATGGAGTTTGCCAAATGCCACGATCAGCATCCTGATTTCCACGAACAAGTGGAGCGTTATATTGGGCATATCTTTGATACAGCCATTGCGGCTTTGGAGGAATACGAAACCTACAAAAAAGCACGGGGTTTGATTGATTATATTGATATGGAAGTGCTGATTTTGAAACTCTTGGAAAATGAAATGGTGCAGGAGGTTTTGAAAGATGAAATTGATTTGCTCTTGGTGGATGAATTTCAAGATACCAATCCTATTCAATTAAAAATATTCTTAAAACTAACTAAAATTGCCAATCAGTCGATTTGGGTGGGTGATCCTAAGCAGTCGATTTACGGCTTTCGGGGGGCTGCGCCAGATTTGATGAAAGCGGTGATGGACAGCACGGATAATATTGATAATTTGCCAAATTCTTGGCGTTCTAGGGAAGATTTGGTGGATTTGTGCAATGGTTTGTTTGTGAAGGCCTTTAGTCCTGAGATGCCACCAGAGCGTATTGCTTTGGAAACGGCTGCGCCTTTTGTCAAAGAAAAGGAATCGGAAGCATTGCACATGGCGACCCATCATTGGCATTTTCAATTTGAAGGGAATCGAGCGCCTGCCAAACCTTGGTTTGAACAATGCATTGCTCGAAATATTGCTGAAATGCTTTCTGAAAATTGGAAAGTTAGGATCAAAGGTTCTAATACCGTTCGGACGATGCAACCTGGCGATGTGGCGGTTTTGTGTCGCTCCAATGCGGCTTGTCAAACGATGGCGGATGCTTTGCACAAGGAAGGTTTAAAGGCTTCTATTTCTAGAAATGGCTTGTTGCAAACGGCAGAGGCGAGCTTGATTTTGGCTTGCTTGCGTTATATTTTGAATAAGCACGATGCTTTGGCGGTGGCAGAAATTTTATTATTAGCACAAAAACATAATATCGAACATATTATTTCTAATCGCTTGGATTATTTGGAGAAAATAAAAGCAGATCCAGATTATAAAGAGCGTTGGGGAAGTGACGATGCCTACATTCAGCAGTTGCGTACTTTGAGGCATAAAAGCAAGGAATTATCAGCAACAGAAATTCTCAATGGCGTTTTGGAGAAATTAGATATACGCCGTACGGTCGCTGCTTGGAGCAATGAACAGCAGCGTTTGGATAACATTGATGCGTTGCGGAAATTAGCTTTAGATTATGAAGAAACTTGCAATCGCTTGAATTCTGCGGCGACCTTAGGTGGTTTTTTGCTGTGGTTGGATGAGTTGGCAAGTGAGGGCTTGGATGAGCAAGGAAAGGGGGCAGGAACGAATGCTGTGAATGTCTTGACTTATCATAAAAGTAAGGGCTTGGAATGGCCTTTTGTCGTTTGTCATGGTTTACCCAATGAATTGAGAGAAAGCCTTTGGGGAATTCGAATTGTTCGTCAAGTTCCAGAGATTGATATTGAGAATCCTTTGGCGAATCGCTTGTTGTGTTATTGGATCAATCCTTATTCCGATCAAATTAAGGGCACTAGATTGATGGAAGTGGTTGAGTCGCATGAGGCTAAAATGCTTTCTCGAAAAGAAGCCTTGGCAGAGGAAGCTCGTTTGTTGTATGTTGGTCTGACTCGTGCTAGGGATTACTTGGTTTTTCCGACGATGCCGAAGAAACCAACGAAGTGGTTGAATCGGGTTTTTCACGATGGCGACGAAACGGTACCAAGCTTGGATACGAATGAAGAAGTCTTGCGTTGGTTGTGGAAGGATAAGGAAATTCCTGTTAAGACGCAGGTTTTTAATTATGAAAAAAACATGCCTACTACAGAGGTGCCCGTTGAGCCGATTGATTATCTGAGTGAGCATCTTGGAGAGCGAGAGTATCAGGCAATGTCGATGGATACGGCACAAACTATTTTTCCTCATTTAGAGTTTAAATTTGGAAAGGCACAGCGCTTTTCTAAGGGCTTGATTTGGACGAATAAAGAGGTCCACGATTTTCAAGTGGTGCAGCCTATTTTGAGTACCTATATTTTAGGTGATAATCCTAGTGATTCTTCTGCTGAAACGAGGGCTAAAGTGGCGACTAATTTATTAGAGCAACACGATTTGGAGCAGGACCTTGCAGTCAAAAGTTTGATGAAGATGTCGGCTGCTTTTTATCAAAAAATTGAAAGCGATTTTGAGGTCGAAAAAATAGAGAAATACCGCCATTTTCGTTGGGAGCATCCAACGCGAAATACTTATTTTGAGGGCGTGATTGATATCGTGGTGCATACAAAGAGTCAGGGCTTGATTTTGATGCAACAATTGACCCAAGACATTAGCAAATTAAACCAACATAAAACCAAGCTGAAAGAAGAAGTTGCTTTGCTGAAAGCTGGTGCAGAGGCTTTGAAAATAGCTTATAATGTATCAGAAGTAAGCTTATGTGTAGTCCATTCGTTGGAAGGGCTTTGGACTGCCGTAGAACTCAAGAAAGTGGTACAACAATCGACTTTATTTTCTTAAAACTATATTTTTAGGCTGTTTTTTAGGAAAAGTGTCTGTTTTTGCTTACATAAGTTATCATCAAAAAACAGGAAAAATAAATGGGTAAGAAACGAAAGTTATGCACCTTTTGTGGCTTAGTCCACAAAATGACTGTGGATAAGTCTAGTTACGCACAGTGTTTATGTGTATAAACGCTTAAAAGTGGATAAGATCTTACTTGTGTACTTTTTTGTGACAAAATTTCAGACCTTGCCAAGATGTCATTAACGCAAAATAGTTACATTGCCTTTTTTGAGTATTTTCTCTCCTGTATTAGGACAGCTAAAGATCAAGAAATAGCCGAAAACATCGGGTGCTACTGCTTTCCCCTTGAAGGTGCCATCCCAGCCTTCTAATAAACTATCGGTCTCAAAGACCAAGGCTCCCCAACGATTATAAATTTCAAATTTTTCAATTTCTTGTACGCTACCACTTTGCGCATATAAGACCTCATTATGACCATCAGAATCAGGTGAAAAAGCGTTTGGAACGAAGACTAAATCGGGGGTACAGTCCGAAATAAAGCGAACACGAATAGAATCGGAAACAGGGCAGCCAAAGGTGTTGGTAACGGTGACATAAAAGGTCTGATTTTGACTTACCACCCAAGATGGATTGGGGCAGTTATTACAAGATAAATCTGAAGAAGGCGTCCAATTAAAAGTAGCATTGGAATTGCTGTTCAAATCTAAGGTAATGGTACTGCCCAAAATAGCGCTAATAGAGCTGTCTAATTGGATGCTAGGATAGGCGTAAACTTGGACATTTGCATAAGCTGTATCTGCATTACAAATCCCTGTTCCGACGACTTGGTAAACTTGATTATTATTGGTAGTAACCATTGGGTTTTGAATGCTTGGATTGCTCAAAGAAAGGCTCGGAGACCAGTTGTAATTGTTGCTGTTTCCTGTTGCCATTAATTGCGCACTGTCGCCAATACAATAAGATACATCAGTGGTATTTATTGCTGTGGGCGCTTGTATTTTTATGTTAATGGTGTCCTTGGCAGCACAGGCTCCTTGTTGAATTTGTACGATATATTGGGTGTCAACACTTGGGTAAGCCAAAGGATTAAGACTCGTATTATTAGAAAGGGCATAGTTGGGAAGCCACTCAATGGGCGCATTATTATTTCCTAAGACGTTTAATTGGATGGTATCTCCTAAGCAAATGGTATCCGTGCCCAAGGCTTCTAATTGACTCAAATCGAGTACCTGTATTTGCAAACTATCTCTAATCAAGCAATTGTTAGTATCATAATAAGCCACCGTATAATTATTGCTGTCGCTAGGAGAGGCAATGGTTTGTAGGCAATTCAAACAAGACAAAGAATCGCCCGACCAAAGCGGATTGTTTCCGTTGGGCAAGCTCAATAGCACAGAATCGCCTAGACAAATGGTTTGATCTTCAAGAGGCGTGAAGCTGGTATTGCTAATGGTTACAAAAACACTTGCGCTATTTTGACAGTTATTACTATCCAAAATAAGAACGGTATAGGTAGAAGAAAGTAGCGGCAGGGCAAAAGGATTGGCAATGCTGCTGTCAGACAAAGCGAGCCCTGTTGTCCAAGCGTAGGATTGCCCGCCCGAAGCGTTTAACTGTAAGGTATCTCCTGAACAGAGTAAGGTGTCTGTAAGAATTTGTGGATTAGGCAAAGGGTTGACATAGACAATAATGGAGTCCATATTGGAGCAAACAGTACTATTGTTGGGCTGTAAATAATAAGTTGTAGTGGTACTTGGAAAGGCAATTGGCGTAGCACAAAATTGACAACTTAAAGAGCTGTTAGTGCCCCAATCGTAAGCCGTCGTGTTTCCTGTGGCTTGTAATACAAGACTATCTCCCAAACAAATATTGGTGTTATTTCCTGCATCAACGAGGGTTGTTGGTGCAGTTGTAATTAGAATGCTATCTATGCTTGTGCAACCAAATATATTGGTGCTTGTTAGGGTATAAATTTGTGTGCTGTCTAGAACAGTTAAAGGGTTGGCAAGGCTGCTGTTGCTTATCCAAGCGGTGCTAGACCAAGTGAAATTGCCTGTTGCCGTTCCCTGAAGTTGCAAGGTGTCGCCTGCACAAATACTAGGGTAGGCTCCTGCATCAACGCTAGGGCTAGGGTAGGTAGAGAAGGTTTGTAATAAGGTATCTTTGCAACCAAAATTATTTTCTACAATGAGTTGTATTGGAAAGCTATTTATTTGAGTGTAAAAGAGGGCTGTATCTGCACTGTTGGCAGTTTGGCTGTTGCCCAAATCCCAAGACCAAGATTGAATGTTGCCTTGGGCACTTGTAGAGGAATCTGTAAATTGAACCAGTACAGGCGCACACGAATCGGGCCTTGTAATGCCAAAATTTGCAATAGGATTGGCTTTTATTTGAATAAAATTAGCACGGCTTAAAGTGTCCGAACAGCCGTCTTCTGTTAAGATGACCTGTACGTCAAAGCTGCCTGTATCAGGATAGTAAATGCTTGGATTTATTTGTGTAGACGTATTTGGAAAACCACCTTCAAAAGACCATTCGATACTAGTATTGCTATTAATAACGGTTAATAATTGATAATGAATGGAGTCTAGTTGGCAAATAATAGAATCTGCTGTAAAGGTAGGGTTTGGAGCTGTTCTAATGAAAATAGTATCTTGTTGAATCGGAATTTGACAACCTGCTCCATCGTCTAAAACCAAAATAGGAACGTAGGCGCCTGCTTGTGTATAGGTATAATAAATGGTATCTGTATTGGCATTGGTGGTGTTGCTTTGAGTATCCCCATTGCCAAAGAGCCAAGTATAGGTGGCGATGCTAGAACCTGAGCCTATAAATGCTGTGGTATAAGGCGCACAACTGTTTTGAGTGGGTGAAACGAAATTACCAGTAGGACCCGTTATTTGGATCATTTGTTGAATGGTGTCTATATTAGAACAGCCAGGGAATGCCGTGACTTCTAAAATAACATCATAAAAACCAGCCGTAGAGTAGATGTGGGTTGGGTTTTCTAAGGAAGAAACAGAGCCATCGCCAAAGTTCCAAGACCATTGTCCTCCGCTCAAAGATAAGTTGGAGAAGTTGACCTCCAAAGGCGGGCAAGTAGAAAAGAAAGTGTCGGCGGTAAAGACTGCTGTTGGATCGTGGACTTCTACCCAATCCGTTCGGCAAAGCGTCGTTACACAACCCAATACATCTACCACATCCAAGCAAACATCATAAAGTCCTGCATTGGTATAAGTGTGATAACTTACAGTGCTAAAGGTGGTATCTATTGTTCCATCGCCAAAGTCCCAAATGTAGGTAAAAGGGCGAAAGGCATTGGCATTGGCAGGCGAGCCTGTCAAGGCTACAGCAGTCATGGAGTTGCCTAAGCAAATATCTCTTCCTGAAGTAAAATTAATAAAAGCACCTCCAACATCAATGCTGTCTACTAAGTCAAAGGTACAGCCCCAATCATTGGTGATCTGTAGGTTTATGGCAGCTCTACCAGGAAAGGAATATTGTGCTATTGCAACAGATTGTGTACTCCCATTGCTCCATTGCCAATTAACAATTGGAGATAAAATGCCTGTGGAGGAATCTCTAAACGTCACGATTGCAGGGCGACAAATGGGCAAACTATGCACAATATTGGTGTCAATTCCTGCTACATGGACATATTGCCGAAGGGTATCAAAACAGCCATTGGCAGCAAAGGCAGTTAAAGTGATCGGAAAAACTCCTGGACCTTGATATTCAAATACAGGTTCTGCGGAATTGACGGTAAAAGGTGAAGCTCCATAAGCTGTCCATTGATAAGCATCTGCTGATTGAGATAGGTTGGTTGCTTGCAAATTGCCAATGGTACAAATCGAATCGGGAATGCTAAAATTAGCACTAGGTCGAGCCATTTGAACCACACTTTGAAAGGAATCTACACAATTTGTACTATCATTATAAACCGTTAAGACTACAAAATAAGTCCCTGTATCTGGATAAAGGTAACTTGGGTTCGGAATGTTAGCGCTGTCTGCTAAGGTGCTTAGGTCTCCAAAGTCCCAATGCCAGCGATGTGCTCCAATGGATTCGTCTATAAATTCGACATTTAAGGAATCACAAATAATGGCGTAGGAAAATTTAGCAATAGGAGGTAAAACATAGTAGGTGTCTAAGTCCACCGTTTCGATACAACCTCTAAAGCTGACTATTAAAGAGCCCGTTATTGTTCCTGTATCTTGAAAATTATGACTAAAAGAAGAACCAAAACCAGAGCTATTATCACTAAAAGACCAATTCCAGAAATCAATGTAAGAACTCCCATAGCCATTAAAATTGATACTAGTAATTCGGCAAACTCGATTGGTGTCGATTGTAATGGAATCAATCACTGGGACTAATCCAATTTCGATAATTCGGTTGGCGGTATCAATGCACCCAAAGTTGTCGGTGACAATAACTTGTACAGTATAAATTCCAGAATCAGGATAGTAGGCAGAAGCATTCGAACCGTTTGCCGCAACCATATTGTCTAAAGACCAAATCCAGTTTACGGAACTAAAAGCAGAAGAAGTATTGATAGAACTGGCACTATAATAAGCTGTATCAGGCGCACAAGGTAGATTGGAAGGATTGATCGTTGCATGGAGATCAGAAATGTACACAAATTGGGTGTCACTATCGGTACAGCCTACCGCATTGGAAACATTTAAAATAATAGGAAAAACCCCGTTTAGATAAGTATTGGTATCCAGAGGATTATAACCTGTATAGGTATGGCTTGGATTAAATGAATTGGAGCTTCCTCCATCTCCAAAGCTCCATGAAAAGCTGGTTAAATTTGTGCTTTGATTGCTAGGATTAATACTAAAAGGAAGGGTACAACTAGCGGTATCTGTTAGCGTAAAGGCAGCGTTGGGCTGCTCTGTAATTGTGATGCAAGAAGCGACCGTAGCGGTAGCAGTACAAAAGCCATTACTGACCACTAAAGTGGGGCTATAACAACCTGCTGCTAAATAAGAATGGCTGATGTTTTGACCTGTAGCAGAGGTGTTATCACCTAAGTACCAAGTATAGCTGAGGTTGGTTCCTACACTACTTCCATAAAAATTAACGGAAGCGGGTAAACCACATTGTGCTTGATAAGAGTTGTGTGTAATATTAGCGGTAACAGCCGTGTAGACTGTAATTAGGTTGCTAATTAGAATAGAACTGGAACAACCATTGGTGTCCACGAGGACTAAAGTGACGTCAAAATTTCCTGTGGTGGTATAGGTATGACTAGGGTTTTGGTTGATGGTGTCTATGTTTCCATCGCCAAAATCCCAGCGCCAACTTTGTATTGGAGCATCTCCTAAGGTGCTTAAATCGGTGAAGTTGACGACCAAGGGATCGCAACCTGCTGTAGCGTCTACACTAAAATTAGCACTAGGAGAATTGTAGGCGGTAATGTAATTGTTTCGACAAAGCGAATCCACATTTCCTAAGTTATCAGTCGTAATCAAACAAATCGCATAACTACCTGGATTATTAAAAAAAAGAGAAGGATTTTGTAAGGTAGAAAAGGAGACGCCATCTCTTTTCCATTCCCATTGAGTAATGGTATTGGTGGCACTTGAATTATCGGTAAATTGGACAACTCCAGGGGCGCAAATTTCGACAACATTTGCGCTAAAATCTGGATTGATTTGTGCAAAAAGGATTGAATTAGAACAAAGAAAAAAGAGCAAAAAAAGTATTTTTGGATGCATGGGCTTATTTTTTGTTCTAAAACTTATTGCTGTAGAACGAATGATAAGACTTTATTGCTGCCAATAATTGCTGTTAATGGGTGGTGGTGGCAGGAATATAGATAGCTTCAATTCGTTCGATAGGGAGGTTAAAGGAAAATGATAGATTCTATCTGTTGAATATAAAGTTACACTATTTCTTGCTGCTTTTCAATAGGTACTCGCTAAGAAGTTTAACTGAAAACTAACTTTCTAGCGATTTTTAGCTTTAAAAATGCTTGTAATAATTGTCTGCTTCAGCCCCTAATTTTGCTTTTTGAGTAATATAAAACCGCAAATCTTGTAGCTGCTTATTGCTCATTCTTTGTTCTGTATAATGCGGTATATTGTTTTTATTCCCCTTTGAACCAGGACTGTATCGGACGGCATCATAAATAGAGTAACGAGTCGGCAGATCAAAATGCTTTTTGAGAAACTTAAATGTTTTTTGAGCTCGATCTAATTTAAAATTAGAATAGCGCTTGCCTGCATGACAATGCAAACAACTTTGTTTGTAGACTTTTTTCCCATTGGAAAAATTATTCAAAACAGGAGAAATTAAATTGCGCTCTTCCACAGGCAGAGGCAGCACCAAAGAAGCAGGATAAACCTCTTTATAATAACGACGCATTAAATTAACAGCACGAGCATTGTCTTTATTCGTTTTGATGGCTTCTTCTGCAACTTGAATAATATTGTCAGGAATGTTCAAATCGCCTATTTTTAGCTCCAAAGTCCATAGATAAGCCACAATAGATTCAATTTCCCATGCATCAAGCGTACGCCCTTTTGCATAAAGGGTATTACAAGCTTGAATGGCTTTTCTAATATCCCTATGTCCAACTTGAAGTGCTAGACGATTTTTGTGCGCAAATATATTTTGATAATCATTGGTAAAAAATGCCACTCGATTGATTAAACCATAAAAAGGCGCACCAGGCAAGAAAGGAATGCTCATAGAATCGCCATATTCTAGGCGACTTTGAGGACTTGTATTGTTGGCATTTGGGTGTTCTTTCTCTGTGGTATGACAGGCAACGCAAAATAATTTTTTACTGGTCAATGCCGTTTTGTTTCCTTTAAAACTACTAGTATAACCTCTAGTGACTAATTGTTCTCCTTTTGTCTTGCTAGAAGGGCGGTCTTTGTCTAAGACATTTACATTGACTTTTCCTAGACTCGTCATGACCTTCCAAACCTTGGTTTCGTTCGTGATTTCCAAACTTGGTGCATGCTCTGGTACAGAATGTACTGCTAGCTGAGTTAGCGCAAGAATAGACAGGAGAAGTAAGGAAAATAGGCTTGTCGTTTTTGACATTAGTATAAAAATTAATAATGACTGCTAAATGGATTGTATTACCCTTGTAAGGTAATTGAAAATTTTAGTATCCAAGCAGCGAATACCTAAAAACTAGGGATTTGTGAAATGAATATAAGCATTTTGCTTTGAATTAGAAAACGCTAAAAATAAAAAATGAAGTTGCTTAAAGCTTTTGTTTCATAGGGTGGCTGCTTTTGATTGTAATAATAAGGCAACACTATGTCAGCCGTGATGGCAACTTTAAGTAACTTCATTTGAGGTTTAGAATGTTCCTAACAGTCTAAACAAAAACACGTTTTATTTTGCGGCTAGATTGTTTCCCGCAGCCATGTTTTCTATGTAAACCTTCAAATCACCTAACTGATTCTCAGACATTTTTTCTATTGGGTACAAAGGCATATAAGCCTTCTTACCTGCTAATGGCCAAGTTCCATGACGAGTGATTTTATAAACAGAACCATCTTTATTACCTTTAGTTTTAGACAATAAATTTTTAAACGAAAAGTTACTTTTGTCCAAAGCAAAAAACGAATAACGTTTTCCTGCATGACAATGCAAACAACTGCGCTCATAAATTAATTGACCATTCTTAAAGCTCTTGGTATCCTTTTTTTCTGCCTCTGTAATTGGAGTATACTCCTTGTGATCTGCAAAATGTGCAGGACTTGTCGCTAAGTATTTTTCTTCCAATTTATGGACCGCTTGATGAAGATCTTTGTTTTCATTAATTGCGGTTTCGATTTCTTTCTTTTCAGCAGGTTTTAAATTCAAATCTTTAATCTTTAGTCCAATGCTGCTGTAATAAGCCATGATAGACTCAATTTCCCAATCGTCTAATGCCCTTCCTTGCGCACATTGCGTCGCACACAATTGAATGGCTTGACGAATGTCTGTATTAGATGCTTTGATAATCGGAACATGACCATATTTCTTTTGATAATCATCGTTATAAAAGGTCTTACGATTGATTAAACCATAAAAAGAACTTCCTTGTAAAAACGGTAAATCATGTTCTACCGCATAATCTAAGCGACTTTGAGCCGAAACATTGGATAAATCATCAAATTCCTTTTCACTATTATGACAAGCAGTACACTTGAAATAAGGACTTTGCATCGCTGTTTTTCCTTTACCATCTTGTTTTGCTGAATAGCCTTTGGTAATAATATCTCGACCTTTTTCAGCAGAAACACCTTTGATAGAAGTGTTTACAGCATTAAATCGGATTTTTCCTAACTTTTCATAAACGCCCCAAAGCTCATCATCGTCAGACAAAAAGAACTGTTCTTTTTCGGGCTGCATGATGGTAAAACTAGCCACGAGCACAAGGATCATTAAGCTAGCTAGTATGGTGGTTATTTTAAATTTTCCAAACATATTTTTTGTTTTTTCGTCCTTTGATAAATGCTATTTTATTCACCAAAGAATAGTTTTTTCTAACAAATCACGATTACATTCTGAATCCTCTAGAAATTGTAAATCCAATACGGAATTGACCTTCCGCCCAGTTTAAATTTGTATTAGGAATATAATCTGTTGGCTCAATTCCAGCAGAATTGGTTAAATTAATTTGGAAAACGTGTCCTCCTGTATCAAATTCAAATCCAATTCCAATTGGAATATGGTAACCACTACCTGCTGTCCAACGCAATTGATCGAATGGTAGATTAGAATCAATAATGATACCTAATACCTTGCTTACTTGAACTTTTGCAGAAACGCCCATACTAACTAGTGCGTTGTTGTCATTAAATTTTACCAAGTTTCTCCAAACGATACCAGGAGAAAGTTGCAAAGAAAAAACATCTCCAAACTTACGTCCAGCCAACAATTGCAAAGAATAGACCATACGATGCCCAAATTCACCAGGGAAATTAGCGAGAGAGGTTTCATCTGCTGATGGAGGCATGGTTGAAACCGTCAAAATACCTGCTACTGCCATTGAAATAGGCATGCTGTTATCTTTAGTTTGAGACAACAGTTTATATTTAGCATTCAAATGCAATAAAGATCGAAGCTCAGAACTTCCTTTTGTTCTGTGGAAACCAACCATGAAATTATTAGTAATCCCATATTCTACCCCAAAACCTACATCTGCTGCACTTTCAAACCCTAAAAAATCAGCCCAAAGGTTATTAAAATTCCATTGGTTAAGAATATCGCCAAAACGATGCGCTACTCTAAAATCTAAAACACCTTTTTGAAGTGTTTCTGTTGAGTAGGTATTAATAATTCGAGTGTCTTTAAAGGTTTGGTAAACATACTCCTTTTGAGGTTTGTCCTGAGCAGACAAGGATTGAATATCAACAAGAATAATGGTTATAAAAACCAAAACAATAGTGGATAAAGATTTCATAAACTTTGTTTTAATGGAACTTCGAGAATCAATTGTCTTAGAGGAATGATCACTTTACTATCTATTTTTTAGTGTGCGAAACATTTTAAAACGATCATTGACCTAATTTGAATTGTTTTTTATTTTTTGCGAAGAAACAAAAAATCCACGAAGTATTTTTTTTTAATAGGACTTCAGTAAACGTTAAAAGGGTGAGATTGAAGTGCCTGTTTGAATAAAGAGAAGTTTAATAGTTGAGTAGAAAGACTTAATTTTCTAAATAACCATTTTCTGACCAGCAACGAATAGTATCCACACGCTCTGTTATCATTCCTGCTGGAGGCATATTTTTAGTAACACAAACACGCGTGTAAATGTCTTCCATACGAGCTTGTCCTAAAGTAGAAAAATCTCCAAAAGAACCTTGCGCATTATCATCGTGACAACCTGAGGTGTTACATTTGGCATCTAAAATACCTTTTACATGACCTTCATAGGTAATTTGGGTCGTGGTACAATCTAAACTAACGACTGCATTTGGATCAGGCAACTTATCTGCGCAAGAGGATAGAAAACAGAAGAAGCTAATGCTTAGAAAAGCTGCAAAAAGAATACGATTTTTCATAATGTAATAATTGTTTTACACTAAAATTTATGATAGAAATTGTTAATAGATACTTAAAAAATAAATAGAGAAGTGAAACTTTAGAGGAGTTTTAAACTAAAATCGTTAAATTTGTGTTTAGATGTTTCCTAGAAAGTTTTTTGTATTTATAATGTGAAAAAAAAAGCAGAATTTTTATTTTACAAATAAAGTCTTTTTTATTATAATACAAATGGCAAAAGTGGCCTTTATACAAGGTAAAAAAATTAAATCGTATTATCACAAAAAAATAGAACGTAATGTATCCAGAACATTTGACAATACCCATGGAAAAAGATTTGACAGATTATGGTTTTCAAGGACTTAAATCTGCTGAAGCCGTTTCTGATTTATTAAATAAAAAAGAAGGTACAGCATTACTTGTTGTAAATTCTGTCTGTGGTTGTGCTGCAGGGAATTGCCGACCAGGTGTTAAAATGGCTGCTCAGAACGAAAAATTACCAACTAATATGGTAACGGTATTTGCTGGTGTAGATAAAGATGCGGTTAATAAAGCAAGAGAATTTATGTTGCCTTATCCTGCCTCTTCTCCATCCATTGCTTTGTTCAAAGAAGGTAAATTGGTACACTTTTTAGAGCGTCATCATATTGAAGGCAATACAGCGGAAACAATTGCTGCTAATTTGAAAATGGCATTTGACAAGTTTTGTTAAGCACCAACGGACTTAATTCGCTGTAAAAATGAAGGTTATTTCTCTTACCGAGAAGGTAACTAAGAAAAAATAAGTGAAGCCTAACTTCTCATTGGAGTTAGGCTTTTTTATTAAAAAACTAATTTTTTGAGTATAGGACAAGAAACACTAAAATAAGAGTTAGAGCTTAAATCTACCCAAAACTAGGGTCTGGATCGCTTCGCTTTTAGATATTAGATCACTTCGTTCTTAGATATTAGACGCTATAAAAGCTTAATAGGGTCTAATATCTAAGGTCTAAAAGCGGAGCGATCTAATATCTAATAAAGAGGTGTTAAGCAGATTCAATATTTTATTAGATAATAAAAAACTTTTGTCCTATACATCGAAAAAATTTACAAAGTATTAAAATACTAAGAGCATTTAAGTTAAATTTGTAAGCTTGACTGTTTTAAGCCTTTGATATTCATAGATATTGGGAAAGACGAATACTTGTCGTTTTGAAACCAGTACTAAATTATTACTATAAATCCTTTTTTGTGAAAAAGCTCTTTTTAATTTTCTTTATAATAACATTTTTGATGATAGATGTCTTCGCTCGAACAGGAAGATATCGCTGTATGCTTCGAGAGGAGCCTTCGACAACAATTACTATCGGTTGGGAACAGGTAACTGGAAGCAACCCAATGGTTTATTATAGTACGTCGGATTATGGTCAAGATTATAACAAATATGCTTACCAAGCCTATCCACAAAGAACGGTTCATGCAAAAGGGATGCACAATCATTTTGCTCGATTGAGTAAATTGCGCCCTAATACCGTGTATTATTTTGTGATCAAAGATAGTGATGGCGTCAGCAAACGCTACTCGTTCAAAACCCTACCCGACGAACATGAAAGTCGTTTGTCTATCATTGGTGGAGGGGATTCTAGAAATCATAAAACAGCTCGACAAAATGCCAATAAAACAGTTGCTCGTTGCCGCCCACATTTTGTGCTTTTTGCAGGAGATATGACGGGAGGAGACAGCAGCAGAGAATGGCAAGAATGGTTAGACGATTGGCAAATGACGATTGGAACAGATGGTCGAATGACAGCCGTTCTTGCGGCACGTGGCAACCATGAAAAATCGGACGCGTCTATTGTTGATATGTTTGATGTGCCCCATCAGATGGTTTATTATGGATTGACCTTTGCAAGAGGTTTGATGCGTGTTTACACGCTCAATAGCATGCAATCTTCTAGTAGCAGCCAGTTGGCTTGGTTAGAAAGTGATTTGAAAGAGAGTCAAACGGTTGCTTGGAGAATGGCGCAATACCATCATCCTATGCGTCCACACAACAGCAGAAAACACGAACAAGAATATATGCGCATCCATTGGGGAAAGCTATTTCACCGTTATCAAATGCAATTGGCTTTGGAATGTGATTCTCATTTGTCAAAAATAACTTGGCCACTTCGGGCAACAACCAATAAATCGGAACCTGGTTATGACGAAGGTTTTGTTCAAGATCCAACAGGAACTGTCTTTGTTGGTGAAGGTGGTTGGGGCGCTCCTTTACGAGCCGCAGATGATACCAAACGATGGACTCGTGCTTCGGGGTCTTTCAATCAGGTGAAGTGGTTTTTTGTAGATTTGAATAAAATAGAAATACGAACCATCAAAACGGAGAACGTAAATTCTATGACACATTTGTCAGATGGTAATCGTTTTTATATGCCTCAGAATATTGACCTTTGGGAAATTGATGGCGCCGATCACATTACTTTGTACAATCAAAACAAAGCTAGATTTATCCCTAAAAAGGCACAAGTTTTAATGGAAATCGCTTATAGTTCGGCTAATTTTTTAAACAATGAAGTGATTTTGAAATGGAAGTCTATTTACGAAATCGCTCAAGTGAAGTTCAAAATTCAAATCTCTACCAATAAAGTTTTTTGGAAAACCGTTGGAATCTTACAAGGAGATGGTCCTTCTGCCAACAAACAACGCAGTTATGAATATATAGACCGAACGGAGAAACGTGGGGGGAAATATTATTATAGAATTGCTGCAATTGACCAATCGGGAAAAGAGTTTGTGCAAGAGCATATCGAAGTGCGTACCTTGGGAAGCGAAACCTTGGATTTAATAGAAGGAAGTGTCCATGCTGGGCAACTTCAAGTTCCATTGAATTTAACAGAACCAACAAAAGTAATCATCGAGCTATTTGACACCAAAAGACGACAAGTTTTTGTGCGAGAATTTGATGCTGATGCAGGGGAACAAAGTTTTCCTTTAAACATCCGACATTTAGAAGAAGGATTTTATTTGTTAGAAATTAGTTGCAATGGAAAGCTAATTAAAAAAAGTGTCAAGATTACAAATTAAGTAGTACCTATTCACTAACCTGTTTAGTCTAATCAATGTATGAAAATAAGAAATTTAATTGCTGCATTTAGCCTCTTAGGCATCTTTGGAGCTGCTTGCAGTTCTGCCAATTCAAAGCAACCCGCTGTTTCTGAACCAACACGAGCCATTTCAGCACAAGATTCTGTCATTCCTGAAATACCAGATAGCCTAATTCAATTTGATGCAAGTGTTTCACCAGAGAAACGAAAGGAAATTATGGAAAAAATCAGCAAAAAATACCTAATGGGGAAATTTGATCCTGCCAAGGACGAACGCTTTAGCAAGATTCCTACTCCTTATGCTGAAAAAGAGATGTTTATGCGAACAGAAGCTTTGGAAAGCTTCAAAAAAATGCATGCTGCTGCCAAAGCAGATGGCATTAGTTTGTTAATCATCTCTGCCACAAGACCTTTTGATGTTCAAAAGTCGATCTGGGAAGCCAAATGGACTGGAATGCGTAAGGTAGATGGAAAAATGTTGTCCAAAGAGGTGAAAGATCCCAAAGGACGTGCCGTCAAAATATTGCGTTGGAGTTCGATGCCAAGTACTTCTCGCCATCATTGGGGAACGGATGTTGATATTAATGATTTAAATCCAAGCTATTTCAGTCGTGGTCAAGGGCTCAAAGAATATGAATGGCTGGTTGCGAATGCGGCAAGTTTTGGCTTTTGCCAAGTCTATTCTGAAATGGGTGAAAACAGACCTGACGGTTATCAAGAAGAAAAATGGCATTGGTCTTATTTGCCCATCTCTAAGGATTTGACAGAGGCTTATGCTCAAAAAATAAGCGACCAAGATATTGGTGGATTTTTGGGGTCAGAATCAGCTCCAATGATAGAGGTGGTCAAGAAATATGTCTTAGGTATTAATTCGGATTGTTTGTAGGTGGAAGTACTTTAAAAAGAAGCACTTAAATGCCTTGTAGAGACTTTGTAAACTATTTTACAAGCGCTTTACAAGGCATTTTTTTTAGGAGGGGCAAGCGATGCCTTAGTTTTGGAGGATTCATCTAGAGTAGCTTTTTCTAGGATTTTCATTCATCAATACTTCGTTTAGATCACGCAGTAACAGCGCAGCTAAATCGTATCTATTTAATTATTAGCAAAATAATTTTTTAATATTCATTGAATTAAAATGCTGATAATTAAATAGATGCATAGATTTTTTTTTGATTTTTCGATAGGAAAACAAAAAATCCACGAAGTATTAATTCAAAAAACAAAACTATGCGAACGCAACATCTTTTCGTCCCAAAATTATTTTCTCTATGCTTTCTGTTTCTATTTGCTTCTAGTATCATAATAGCGCAACATGCAGGAAACGCTATTTATGGAGCGAGCAACAATACTTATTATACCAAAAACACAAGGCACAACAATCAAATTCAAACTGCTAAGAAATTTCTAATTTCATCAAACGTACTTTTGTTGGCAAAAGCAGATCGTTATGTGGCTGTTTTTGGCTTGATACAAGAAGGGAAAAACATAGAGGAGTGCAATGATTTAATAGAAAAAAGGATGGCTAATTTCATTCAAGCTTTAAAAGGTTTAGGCATCAAAAAAGAGGCTATCTTTATAGATGCCATTACACAAGGCAGAATTTATAGTTATGCCTTAAATGAGCAAGAAAACGTCGCAAAGGAAAGCCTAAAAGGTTTTGAAATAAAGAAAAATATCATCATTTCTTATACTCAAAATAGCCTGCTAGATAACATTATGACGGCTGCTGCAAAGGAAGCCATTTATGATTTAATTAAGGTGGATTACATCGTTGATCATCCCGATAAAATGTACGAAACCTTATACCAAGAGGCTCTAAAAGTTATAGAAGAGAAGAAGGCGATTTACTTGGAATTATCCGAAAAAGAGCATTTTGGCTATCCTGAAATCATCAAATTTGAAAAAGGGATGATCCAACCAGTAGAAGCTTATCGCAGTTATACGGCACATGAATCGAATCAAGTTTCGATAGAAGGCGCTAACCGTTATAGCAATCTAAAAAAAGTAGCAGCACGACGTATTGCTACCCATTATTTTGAGGCAGCTCCTAGTGCTAATTTTGACAAGGTGCTCAACAAAGATTCTTTGGAACCTTGTGTTCAATTTGTCCTTCATTTAGAGCTTCGTTACGAAGCGTTTTAGAGATGAGGTAGTATGGTAACAGACACTTTAAAAGTGTCTGTTACCATACTAATAGTGTTTATTTCTTCTCCTTAAACAAGGTTTCAAAATCCAATAAAGCAAAGCGATAATTACTAAAAAAACGATCCTGCAAACAAAGGAATGCTTTAGAGCCTTTTAGGCGAAAGGAGAGGAGTGGGCAAAATAACTCTTGTTGCTTTTCGTAGGTATAAAATTTACGAGCAATACTTTCTCCCTGCAAATCAATTTTAACAGCCGTTGCATAACCATCAGAATACAAACCTTTGTTGAACAGCAAATAAGTGTTGTCTCCTTTGCTAAACATATAATGCGACAAAAACACCTTCTGTCGAATCGGTTGCTCTCCATGTTTATAAACATGTTGAAACCATTGAATCTCTCCTTCTGAATCAAAACGAAGGGCTAAAATGTCATTACTTCTAAAATTGTAGCTGTTAGCAGGTTGTTGCTCGGCAGAAAGCACCACACCACCTTCTTGAGTCAATCTCCAATGAATGAGTTTGTAAGAACGTCCTTCTGCTTTGTCGTTGACTTTCTTTTTGTTTAACAATTGAGCAATTTGATCCTTGGTAAATTCATGTCTTTTTTTGACCAGAATTTTCGTTCTATCCTTATTTATTTTAATAAAAAAGGCACCTCTTTGTTGATAATATTTTTCTTGAGAATAAAAACCAAACCACAGAATGTTTCCTTCAACATCAAAGGTAAAGTTGTTTTGATTGAAAAAATACTCTCCTAAATTCGGTTTGAATAAGGCAAAGTTATTGGTTTCTTTGCCTACAAAAAACAAGGTGGGATCAGCCGTGATTTTCTTTGAATTATACGTTCTTTGATCTCTAAAAATATCGGTTAAAATAGCTACTTCACCTTTGTTATTCACCCTTAGTTTTTTTATGGCAACGGTCCGTTTTGCACCCCCATTAGGAGAAAGATTGACCTTTCGTTTCCACAATAATTTGAAGGTGCTATCAAAGACTCGAAGGGTAATTTCATTCGTCAAACCACTAACATCGTCAATGTCTCCTTCTTCTTCATAATCATAAACTAAGACTTTGCTTCGATCTGGCGAAACGGCAAAATTTCCTCTATAATAATTAGAGGTCATTTTGAACGGTGCGATCAACTCAATGGAGTCTGCCACCAGCGAAAACGAATCGGATTCTAGCTGTTTTGCATATAAACTCACTTGGTCGTGGGTATTTTCTCGCTTATTTTCCTTGTATCTAAAATAGAGCAAATACATTTTGCGGTGTAGGTTGACCACACCAATGTATTTTCTAGCTTTTTTGGTAACCACATAAGCTTTTTTGAAATTCATGAGCGTGTCATAATGCTCTAGTTCGGCATAACTCAAGTATTTATTGAAGCGCAAGGCATAAAAACCAGTCGAATCATAATTGAATAAGGTATGTGTTCTTGTCGTTCGTTCTTTGTCTTTTAGAGGGCTTTTTAGTAAAAAATCTTGCGCCAATAAATGGGTAGAACACCAACTGAGTAAAAATATAAAGAGTAGATATCGCACTATGTTGAAGTAGTTTTGTCTGTTACTGAAAATTTATTAGGTAAGGACTAGCATTGTTTTATTTGAAACAATTAATATGCCTTAGGAATGAAAAATAAATAAAGTACCATTCTTGACTTGTTTATTTTGCCTCTTTGGGCTCTACCTTTGTGCCTTGCACAAACAAGCGCAGGTCCTTACAGGAATGTTAAAAATACTCGTCATAGCGATGCTATGTCTGCGTTTTTTGCCTCATTAGAAATAAAATAAACCTCGTCAACTCTAGCACTTTATTTAATTTGCATTCCTTAAAAGAGATTCTGAATCTTTACTAAGATTCAAAAATAAGAAAAATACTACAGATATAATGGTTTAAGATTAGAACAAGAAACCATTTGGAGCTATCAAAATAAGCCTTAAATTAGCTAATTATTAAGAACAGGCTTATTAACTGATGTTACGCAATAACCTTTTTTTTCAATGTTAAACTCATCGTTACTTATTTAAGGAGTGTTTTAATGTTGAGTTCTTAATGCTAAATTTTTAATGTTTGTTGTGCTATAAAACATTCAACATTAAAAATTTAGCATTAAGAATTAAAAACAAAATTGATATAAAAACATTGATTTTTTATCGACCTAATCAATTGTTTGTGTAACAGGAGTTATTAATAAAGATGCAATTTTATACAAATAAGTTGGATGCTATCTTATAAATGATGATTTCGATCCTTTTTTTTATAAAAAACAATAGATAAAAATGGCTTTGGTTAAAACAGTACGTGGAAAAACACCTGAATTTGGAGAGAATTGCTTTTTAGCAGAAAATGCAACCGTTTTGGGTGATGTAACGATGGGAGAAGATTGTAGTGTGTGGTTTCAAGCAGTGATTCGTGGCGATGTGAATAGCATTACGCTAGGCAATAAAGTGAATGTGCAAGACGCTGCCATTATTCATTGTACCTACCAACGGGCGGCAACGACGATTGGAAATAATGTTTCTATCGGACATCGAGCGATTGTACATGGTTGTACGATTCATGATAATGTCTTGATTGGAATGGGGGCAATGGTGATGGATAACGTGGTGGTGGAGTCGAATTGTTTGATTGCTGCAGGGGCGGTTGTGCTAGAAAATTCTCACCTAGAAAGTAATTGTATTTATGCTGGAATTCCTGCCAAGAAGGTGAAGGAGTTGAGTCCAGAACAGTTTAAGGATACGGTTGCTCGGATTGCGGATAATTATGTGAAATATGCTAGTTGGTATATGGAGGAGGA
>CALDEP010000039.1 GCA_937942475.1 uncultured Aureispira sp. | reverse complement strand
CAACAAATTATATTTCCCCACGACTATTTTTAACCAAAACAAGAGACCATGTTTAAATTAATTTCAATCCTCAGTTTCTGTTTATCGACGATCTGTTTGTCTGCGACAGAATTAAATCAATCTTCAACACAAGAAGAGCCTAACCGTACTGCAAAAATTCAAGTGGCTTTATTATTGGACACAAGCGGAAGCATGGACGGTTTGATTGAACAAGCCAAATCTCAATTGTGGAAAATGGTCAATGAATTGGCTACTTCTAAGAAAAATGGAAAAGCGCCTGCTATCGAGTTGGCATTGTATGAATATGGCAAAAGTTCTTTATCAGAAGGAAAAGGCTATTTACAAGAGTTGGTTCCTTTGACCAATGACCTGGATTTAGTTTCAGAAAAATTATTTGGCTTAACCACCAATGGAGGAGAAGAATACTGTGGTTGGGCGATTCAAGATGCTACCAAAAATTTGAAATGGAGTGCAAGCAATGAAGATTTGAAAATTATTATTATTGCTGGAAATGAAGAATTTACACAAGGACCTATTGATTATAAAAAATCCTGTAAAGAAGCCATTACCAATGGTATTGTAGTCAATACGATTTACTGTGGTGATTGTGAAGAAGGAATTCGTTATATGTGGAAAGATGGCGCAGACCGTGCCGATGGGAAATATATGTGTATCAATCAAAACGATCAAGTGGCACATATTGAAACGCCTTATGATAGCGAAATTGGAACCTTAAATGAAGCCTTGAATAAGACCTATATTGCTTTTGGACAAACAGGGAAGGAGAAGAAAGCGCGTCAGTTGAGTCAAGATAAGAATGCAGAGTCTTATGGTGCCTCTAATAATGCAGAACGTGCGATTTCTAAATCTAAAAAATCAACCTATAGTAATGCAACCTGGGATGCAGTGGATGCTATGGAAGAAAACGATGATTTTATTGAAGAGGTAGAAGAGGAGCAATTGCCAGATGAGATGAAAGATATGAATATGGAAGAGCGCAAGGAGTACATTGAAAAGAAGGGAAAAGAGCGCGCTGCCATTCAAGCAAAAATTCAAGAAGCGGCTAAAAAACGAACGACATTTATTGTCGAAAAACGCAAAGAGGCTGCTGGTGATAATAAAAATACCTTAGATGCTGTGATGCTAAAAACAGTTCGTGAACAGGCAGAAAAGCAGGCGTTTAAATTTGAAAAAGAATAAACAAATCTTTGATTTATACTTATTAAGACCAAATCTATACTGAGTATTTGAATGACATTCCTACAAACAAGGGATGTCATTTTTTAGTTTCATTGAATATTTTCCTTATTATTAGATGTAGCAACATTGAATATTGATACAAACAAAAAAAACATTTTCAATAAAAAAAATTAACAGCAATGGACAAACCAAAAATAGCAGGAACAACACCAGTAGCAGTAGAATTAGAAGCAGGAAAAACATACGCATGGTGTTCTTGTGGACTGTCGTCTAATCAACCTTGGTGTGACGGAAAGCATAAACCAACCAGTTTAACACCAGTAGTTTTCAAAGCAGAAGAAACCAAAACAGGTTATATGTGTAATTGTAAACACAGTAGCACGCCACAATTTTGCGATGGTTCACACAAACATCTGTAAGCATTTTAATAACTGATGTTACGCAAAAAATTAATTAGATCCCTTAATACCTATTAAATGGTTTCGCACTTTTGTTTTAATGTTGAATGCTGAATGCTAAATTTTTAATGCCCTATTGCTATGCAATTAGCATTTAGCATTCAAAATTAAACATTCAACCTTAAAACAAGGTGGAGTTAATCAAGGATAAGTTTAAATAGTATTAAACATTACTCCGTTGAAAAATCGTATTAGTTTGATTATCAGCAGGATGTACTTTTGTTAAAAAAAAAGCACTAAAAAGCTGATAATCAAACTAATGCAAGATGCTTTTTTATGTTTTTTATAGAAAAACTAAAAAATCAACGGAGTATTAATTAAAAAGATATTTGCGTAATATGAGTTAATAAGATAAGCAGTATAATTAAAAATGAAAATGAGCTATTGGGTGTTAACCAATAGCTCATTTTTTTTATAAAAATCGACTGCGAATTTCTGGCGTCGGCATCATACAACTTTCTTGCTTGCCAAACCACTTATAGCGATTTCGGCTAATCCACCTATAAATAGGATCTCGAATGAAGCTTGGGATTAGAATAAAGCCATAAAAAAGGGGCCAAAGCCAAGCTAGTTTTCTAGTAATTCGAAGTGGTGCCGTAGAGTAAGTGTAGGCTTTTCCATGCTCAATCAAAACAATTGTATCTAGTACCTCTGGTGATAAGCCGTGTTGTTCTAACAAAGCTTTCCCTTCTTCAGATTGTAAGGCGCCAAACTTGAAATAGCTTTTTTTATCTCTTTTGATAATGAATTGAATGGAATGATTACAAAAGTTACAAACACCATCAAAAAGTACAATTGCAGGAGGTTCTGTCATGGTTGAATTATTCTGTGTCTTCAAATTTATCTGGTAATTGTTTGGTTGCTTTAGCGCCCAATTCTTTTAATTTATTAGCACGGCTGATTAAATTGCCTTTGCCAAATTGAAGCTTTTTCATCGTTTCATTATAGGCTTGTTCTGCCTGTTGAACTCGATGCCCAACTTGCTCTAAGTCTTGAACGAAATTGACAAATTTGTCATACATTCTCCCTGCCTGTTGTGCAATTTCTTGTGCATGGCGACTTTGGTTTTCTTGCTGCCAAACATTAGAAACGGTTCGAGCAGTAGCGAGCAAAGTCATAGGACTAACAATAATAACATTTTGCTCAAAGGCTTGGTAAAATAAATTGTGGTCATTTTGCATCGCCAAAGCAAAAGCCGCTTCAAGGGGGACAAACATTAAAACAAAATCCAGACTATTGAGTTCGTTAATTTGCTGATATTTTTTGACACTCAACTCTTTGACGTGCTTTTTGACAGAGGTTAAATGGTCTTTAATGGCTTGTTCAGCAGTATCACTATTGTCAGCAGAACTGAATCGTTCATAAGCGGTTAGGCTCATTTTTGAATCAATAATCAAATGCTTTTTATTGGGAAGGTTTAGAATTAAATCTGGAAATTGACGTCTACCATCTTCGTTAAGAAAGAAACTTTGGGTGAAATATTCAGCATCTTTGCGCAAGCCTGATTTTTCTAGAATTTGTTCCAAGATCAGTTCGCCCCAATTCCCTTGCATTTTAGCTTCTCCTTTTAGGGCATTGGTTAAGTTTCGAGTCTCCTCATTCATTTGTTGATTGAGTTGCGTCAACTGTCGAATTTGTTCCTTTAGTGTTGCCCGTTCTTTATTTTCATCATTGTAATAATGTTCGACTTTTTGCTCAAAGGTTTTTAATTTTTCTTGCAAAGGTTTGAGGATGTGATCTAGGTTTTCTTGATTTTGGGAAGTGAATTTTTGACTTTTTTCTTCCATAAGAGAATTAGCCGTATTGGTAAATTCTAACCGTAATTGCTCTTGTGTTTGAAGTAGGTTTTTGCCCTGATCTGCTAGCTTCTCTTTTTGGTGATCAATGATCTGTTCTTGACTGGCAAGGATTTTGTTTAGGTCAATGCATTCGATCTCTTTATCTTCTAAAGTGTGTTCTAGTTTTTCGACTCTAGACAAAGCGGTTTGGTGAATTTCTTGGAGAATGAATTTTTTATCATCTGGTGTGCTGCTATTTTTTTTGCTTAAAATTCCAATTAAATAGCCTAGCAACAACCCAATTGAAATTCCGATTCCTAAATAAATTAAATCCATTGATAGTGTTTAAAATGAACAGCATTTAATGTATATTTATACTTAAATAAATACATATCAGTGCAGTATGAAGTAATATTATAAAGTAATTGGGAAAGTGAGTGCTTGCTAGTCCCATAAAATACGTAAGTTTTAAAAAAAAGTTATAAAAATTACCGCTTATTTTAATAGATTTGGTTCTTTTGCAAATCGTGTGGAGTTTAAAACATAGGCTATCTTTTAACAGTTATGAATTTGGATATAAGTTTTAAGTAGAAAGTCGTAAGTCATTTATTATCAAAAGAAAATAGACGACTTTCTACTTAAAACTTACAACCCATACTGTCTAATAGAAAAGTGGTTTAACTTATTACCACACGATTTGTCAAAGAACGATAGATTTTATTCACCTAAATAACTATAAAACAAATAGTAGAAGCCTTTTTTGTATTTCAAAAAAGTTGTGGAACCCCTAATTTTAAGTTAAGTTTGCCCCCCAATAACAAAACAACAAAATGAAACCAAGAAAATTTAGTCACCTAAATCTATCCACATGGATTTTTTGTGGCCTCGTTTTTATGTTATACGGTAGTACAAACCAATTATTAGGGCAAGGTACATTAAAAACTGCTGATGTTCTCTTTGGACAGGGAGCATTTGAAAAGGCGGCTAAAGCGTATGAACAGGTCGTTAAATCATCTAGTCCAGAGAAAGAAGTCTATGCCCAAGCTCTAGCGGCACAGGCTTTGTCTAAGATTAATTTAGGAAAAGAAGCCGAAGTTTTTGAATTATTAAAAGATGCAGAATTAGCTGTTTTTGACTTCGAAAAGGTATCCTCCATAACACAAGCCCGTTTAAATATAGCTTTAGGTAAGTATCACTTGGCCTACAAAGAGGACAAAATGGCGATGCCTTTGCTAGAAGATAGCCATAAGCGCAGCAAAAAACTGGGCGCTAAGCTCTGTCCCCAAATGCGAGTTGAATTGAATAAATCTTTAGGAGATTTATACAACAATCGAAGCAACTATCCCAAAGCATTGGAATATTATAACGAAGCGATAGCAGCAGCAGACGAAGAAGCGCATGAAGAAAGAAATTACGAGGAACTAGCCAATCTTAAAATTCTGGCGGGCGAGCTTTATGACAAAGTCTTAGACCCAGATGAAGCGATTGAACGATATAAAAAGGTATTGAGCCAAAGGGATACCTTGTTGAAAGAGGATCCAGAACGAGCAGGCGAATTGTATTATCGTTTGGGGGGTGTTTATTTCAAAAAGAAAGATTATGATGCGGCTGAAATTTATCTGAATCAGGCATTAAAGTACAAACTAGATGGAATAGATAAATCTGATACTAAATTTATGCTGTCTACCATTTATTATGATCGAGGAAAATATGCTTTAGCTTTAATTTTAAATGGGAGTGCTTTAAATAGTTGGTCGCCCCAAAAAAAACAACTGCCATCGGAAAACTTTAAAGGTTTTTTGCAATTTGGTAAATTAAGTGGCTTCCAATCTAATCCTGTTCAGGCACAAGCTAGTTATAAAAAAATGACCCAAAAGGGAGCCGATTGGTCTATTGATCTTGGTTTGGCAGCAATTAAGGAAGAAAAAATATTCTACAGCCCAGAGCCTAAACTTTCAGATAATTATAATATAGCCCTTTTAAGTTATCACGAATCTAGTTTGGCGATCCCTAAATTAAATCCAAAGAAACAAACGATTGCCGAAATTGATATTCAAATGGCAAAAGGAAGCTTGTTCTTCAAAACGAAAAACTATGCTCGTGCCAAAGGGCATTTTGAGAAAGCTTTGGATTTGATGAAGGAAATTTACCCAGAGAAACATCCAATGGTCGTTGAGGTTTCTCGTTCTTTGAGTGAGGTTTATCTAGAAGAGCAAATTTATGGACAAGCCATGGAATTTATTGACAAAGCCTTGGCTGCTTCCCTGAACGAAGGAGACATTTACAATAAAAATGATGTGCCAGCGATTGACCAGGCTAAATTTCCTTTAGAATTGTTGAATGCTATTGGAACGAAAGGAAAGGTTTTAAAAGGGCTTTATGTAGAAACGAAAGATGCTCAAACACTCGTGCAATCTTTAGCTATGTTTGATGCAAGTATTAAATTGTTGAATAAATTGCGTCGTAGTTATCGTAAAGAAGGTTCTAAATATCAATTGGCAGGATTGGCACAAGAGTTTAGCCAGCAGGCCTCCTTGGTCTGTTATCAATTGTATGAAATAACAAAAAAGCAGGATTATCTCAACCGAGCCTTTGATTATGTGGAAATTGCAAAAGGTTCCATTCTGCTAGAAGCGATTCGAGATTTAAAAGCTCGAAAAATAGCGAACATTCCTGACTCCTTGATTCAGAAAGAGAACAGGCAAAAAATAGAGATTGCTTACCTCAAAGGAGAAATATATTACGAAGTTCGACAAGGTAAATTCAAAGATATAGACCGATTGGTGATGTTGGAGAAAGAGCTGCGTGAAAAAAGCAAAGGGCACGAAGAACTTGTATACGCCTTAGAAGAAAGCTATCCTAAATATTTTGCTTTAAAATACGATTATTCTACGGCAAGTATTGATGCCGTACAAGCAGCATTAAAGCCCAATGAAGTCATGTTAGATTACTTGATGTTGGATTCTGCTGTACTTGTTTTTGCTATAGAACAGGATGAATTGACTTGCCAACTCATCCCACACAAATTAGACGAAACAAACGTTTTCATTGTCAAGTTTTTGAAATCTATTCGAAAGAATGAAACACAAGACATCCAATATGCAGGAAATTATTTGTATCAATTGCTAATTGAGCCTTTGGGGGATCGATTAACCAATAAAGATTTAATTATCATACCAGATGGTTTCTTAAATAACATTCCTTTTGAGGTGATCCCTTTAAGAGAGGAGGGGGAGATTGAGTATTTGAATGAACACCATGCTTTTTGTTATAATTATTCAGCGACGCTTTATTTAACCAGTAAAGAGGCCTTTAAAAGTATAAAAGCTCCTCGAAAAATTGTTGGATTTGCCCCTGATTTTTTACTGTTGGATTCCATCCTCAACCAAGGCGATAGTTTATCTAATATTGTAGCTGATTTGAATTTAGAGCCTTTGGTGTTTGCTGGTCAAGAGGTTTTGGCACTCAAGAGATTATTTGAGAGCCAAAGCATGGGATTTGTTGGTGCGGGTTGTACCGAAACTATTTTTAAGGAAGTGGCAAAAGAATATGGTGTCTTGCATTTTGCGACACATGGTATTGTTAATCATAATGATCCTATGTTTTCAAGTTTAGCCTTTCTGACAGATAGCCTCAATGATGGTTTACTCCATACCCATGAATTATTTAGCTTAGAATTGAATGCGGAGTTAGTGACCTTGAGTGCTTGTAATTCAGGGGTCGGAAAGTTGTATGCTGGAGAAGGTGTAATGAGTATTGCCAAAGGTTTTGCTTACAGTGGTGCCCCCAATATGGTGATGACACTTTGGCCTGTTTCAGATCAAGCAACAGAAGCAATTATGAGTCTCTTTTATCGGTACTTAAAAGAAGGAATGCCCAAACACAAAGCCTTGCAAAAAGCAAAGCTAGACTTTATTGAAGAGTATAATATAGGACGGACGCATCCGCAGTTATGGGGTGGTTTGATTATTATAGGAAATACAAATCCTGTAGATAGTTTGACAGCGGTTACAAATTATATACCTTTGATGGCTATATTGTTAGGAAGTTTATTGATATTGTTAATATTGTTTTTTTTGATAAAAAAAAGAATACATGGAAAAGCCACTACTTAGTCAAAAGATCCTTTTTTTTATTTCAGCTATTTGCTGCTGCAACCTATCGGTCGAAGCCTTTCAATATACGATTCCTACGGCATTAGTAGTAGAGAATACCTATAATTTGAAACCAGTTATTGGGGCTCAAATTTTAGTGCAGCAGAAAGAATCAGATGGTAAATACTACAGTTATGGAATTTACTATACAGATAGCTCTGGAATCACTAACTTGTCTCTTAATGAGGGCAAAACGTATACAGTTACTACTAAAAAAGTAAATTATTATACTCAAATAGCCGTATTGTCTACTGATGATATTAGTCGTATAGGCAAAAATAAGTTTGGATTGTCTATGCGACCTAAAAATTGTTATCGAATAAGAGGAAAAATAAAGCGTTCAGAACCTTTTGTTGGCGAAAATTATCTGGTCTTACAGGATATGAAGTCTAATAAAGCTGAAAAAATTGATATCAATCAAGAAGGAGCGTATTATGCTTGTGCCACTTGTGGTGAAAACTATCTAGTGATTCCTTATTTGAATGGAGAGCAGTACAAAACGGATACGGTTGAGTTGCACGAAGAAACTTGCCTAGGAAAAAGAAACCCTTTGTTGGAATTGGATATCTCTATTCAAAAAGCCTCAGAGGAACCTGTCGTTGAAATTGCCGAAGTACTCAAGAAAAAATACATAAAAGGTCAATCTAAAATCTTAGAAAAATTAATATTTCCAGGCAAAACTCAATCAACAGATGATCTAGGGAAAAGGGAACTTAATTTATTGTCTCAAGATCTAATAGAAAACCCAGACCTTGTTATAGAGCTTCGAATACATACCGATGCAAAGAAAAGTGAACGCTATAATTGGGTCTTGTCCAAAAAAAGAGGGACAGTTATAGGAGGCTTCTTCGAAAATAAAGGAGTCGATGCACTTCAATATACCCTTACTCCTGTTGGTGAAGCCGAACTACTAAACGATTGTGGCAATGGGAAACCTTGTTCTAAAGAAGAGCACGCTGTTAATAATCGGGTAGAACTTAAAGTGTTAGCGGAAAATAACAATCTCACAGAGTAAGCGCTTCTTTTTTTGATAACGGATATTGCTAGTGCAGTTAAAGGTGGTTTATATTTATTTCGCCAGTCTCTATATCCGTTCAATGGCTTGAAATGGCTGTTATCATAACTAAAAAAAAGCTTTTGAATTACTCAAGGAATCAATTTATCAAAGGCAAGAATAAATGTCCCTTTGGCAAGAATACACTCTTATGAAGTTATAAGTTGTTTTATATTTGTATAGAGATAATAGTTCTTTTTTATTGAAAAATAATTTTGTTTTTTATTCAAAATAATAGTTCAAATAGAGCGCTTGTAATTCCTTATCAAAGAATTTAATTTTAGGTTAGAAAATATCTAATTTTTACAAAAAAGAATTGCTGTGGAGATAATTAGATGTTTGATGTGCTATTGTATGACAAGTGTTATTTGCACATAATTTATTAGTAATACGCAAGTTTTAAACATGCACTCCCTCTATTTCACCCCCACATCAAGTTACATACTCATTACAATATTCATCTGGTTGAAACTTCACTTATCCAACAAAGAGATGAATAAACATTTTACGATTCAAATTATCATTTTATGCAGATACAAAGACACTTATTTAAATGGATATTGTATAGTTTTTTGTGTTGGACAACAGGGCTCGTTCAGGCTCAGATACCAACCTTAACAAATGCAAGACCAGCAGAAGGTTTTATTGGCGAGCAAGTTTGTTTTCCTGTGACCTTTGTTAATACTGGCGCCCCTGGTTTTCTGCCCTATGTTCGTTTGGTGCTGCCCACAGGCTTTACCTTTGATAATTCAAGTTTTGGTGGATCGGCACAGACCGTACAAAACTTGGGTACTATTGTTGCCGCCGCACCCAATAATTTTGTGCTTGATCCAGTGGCTCAATCAAATGGGAATTCCACGACTAACGACACGATTTTTGCACCAGTGGGAAGCACGGTTATTCTATTAGAATATCCTGTTGGCTCGATGGTTCAAGGAGGTGTTTCGCTAATTAGTGAAGTTTGTGTGACCATAGATGCAGCGGCTACCGTTGGTGTTCCTGTAGATATATGTACACAAGGAATGTATGGATTGGGAGATACACCAACAGGAGCTAACGGCCCTATTGCAGGAGCAAATGGCTGTGAACCAATCACGCCTATTTTATTTCGATTTGATAAAAAAATAAATGGTTCTGATGGCGTCTATAACGAAGTGCCAGGCGGTGGCGGAAGCCTGTGTCATATACATCAATACCAATTGAATGTAGATATCGCAGCCGCAGGAACTCTAAATGGACCAATTACGATTACAGACGTCCTTCCAGGCGTCTTAACTTATTTGGGAAACATTAGTTTGCCAGCAGGTTGTTCTGCTGTAGAGCCAACAGTAGGCAGTTTGGGTGGTAGTTTAACGATCACTTGTACTGGAGCTTATCCTGGCTCTACTGCTAATATTGATTTGCAAGTTACCTTTGATGCTGCTGTTACAGATACTTTAGATGAAGCTATTTGTGATGATATTGATATTAGTAATAATGCCTCAATCGCTGTTCCTGGTAGTCCTTCTCAAAGTGATACGGTTATCACACACGTGGAGCATGTTCTTCTATCACATGGTAATAATGCAGGTAGCCCTGTAACGATTGGGCAAACGGTTTTGTATACGATTAGTGCCGAGATCACAGAATATACAGCGGGATTAAATGCTGGTTCTATTACGTTTATTGTTCCAGATGGAATGATTTATAACCCTGCAAGTTTGACTTGGGCAGGCGCACCTGTAGCAGCAGGAAATGTTGTGGTTGTAGCGGGTCCTGGAACAGGATCAACGGTTACTGTAGATGTGCATGCACAAAATGGTGCAAACATTTTACCTTGTGGATCTCCTGCTTTACAATATACCGCAGATGTAAATCAAACCTATTCGAATGGAGCTGCTGTATTGAGTCGAGATAGTCTTAGGCATACATCTACGTTGACCTATGGTTTAGTAGAAGGCGCTTCAGGTTGTATGACTTCTGATGATTCGTATATTGAAATTGTAGATATATTTTTCCAGAAAACAGTAACAAATTCACCCCCAACAGGGCCAGGTAGAAATGGGCAATGGTGGCCAGGTGATATCGTACAATATCGCTTAGAACTTCAAATTCCTTCTTTGGATTTGGATGATGTTGTTATTACGGATTTCTTTCCTTTGCCAGTTCATGACGTAAGTGATTTAGCGGCTACGTTTGGAATCGACGTTCAATTTGATCCTGCTAGTTGCTGGACAACGGCGCCTGTTAGTTACATAAGAGATGCAGCAACAAATGGTCTAATTTTAGATTTTGGCGATGTATCCGATGTAGTTACAGGTGGTTGTGTGGATATTATTTTGTTAATTGACATACCAATAACAACCGTACCATTTGCAGATGGTACGGTTCATTCCAATTTTATGCAGGTGAATAGCGATAATTCAACGGGAGATGACATCACAGGGAATTCCTTGACTTTAGTACAGATAGGAGCGCCCGATTTAGAATTGACAAAAGGAATTGTTTCTTCTGATAATCCTAATGTCAATATTAGCCCAACAGTAGTGCCCCCAAATGGCAATGCTACCAATGTTAATGCAGGCGATCAATTGTTCTTTGATATTACGGTAGAGAATACAGGAACAGCGCCAGGTTATGACGTACAAATAAGAGATGTTGCTCCACCAGAATTAACGAATTGTGCTTTGCTTGCCCCAAATCCAGTTGTTGATGGTAGTAATAATGCGCTTGCATTTTCGGGAGGCTTTGCAGGGAATTCTTTGACCATAAACTTAATCGCACCCAATGATTCTATCGCCTTCATAGGAGCGCCAAATGGAAATGACTTGATTACAGTTTCTTATGTTTGTGAAGCGGTATCGGGGATTCAAGCAGGCACTCAATTCGATAATACGGCAGAAGTAGATTGGTCTTCTATTAGAGGTGGAACAAAATTTTCGCCAGTAGATGATGAAGCTTCAGCAGTAATTGCAGATCCAACGATGAATAAAGTCGTCGATTATATTTTTCCCAACTATAGCAATACGAATACCCAAGCTAGTATTGGGGAAGTAGTGGCTTATGAGGTGCAATTGAATATTCCAGAAGGAAATATGAATAATGTCACTCTAATTGACCAAGTAGACGAAGGGCTTGCTTTTGTGGGCGTGGATTCTATTTTGATTTGTAATTCATCGGGAAGTACCAATATTCTAACCTCTATAGGAGGTGGATTTAATGCGGTTCGAAGCGGTGCTGCCATTACGAGTATAGGCGTCAATCCACAACAACAAGATCGAGTCTTAACCTTAGATTTTGGCAACCTTCAAAATTTAGATACCGATAATATAGAGGATACGATTAAGATTTTTTATCAAACGATTGTGATCAATCATGTGACCAATTTTGATGGCGAACGAGTGCGCAATAGAGCGACCATGTCTTGGGACAACCCCAATAGTGGAGGAAATCGTTCTTCTATTAATGAAAGAGCTCCTTTTGTAACGATTGTAGAGCCACAGATAGAAATTTCAAAATCCTTTACACCAGATGAAGTTCTACCAGGTAATAATTCTTTTGTTACCCTTACATTAAGAAATCCAGGAACGGCTACCGCTCCTGCTTTTGATGTAAATTTAACCGATATTTTACCAACAGGGATGATCTTTGTTTCTGGTTTCTCGGCAGGTGGAACGGCTAGTATTACAACTCCTCCAACCAATGGAGGCGGAACGATTACGGCACATTGGGATACCATCAATGTAGGAGAAGTGTACAGCATTACATTCGAAGTGCAATCGTCCTCTTCTATCACGCCTTGTTTTACACTAACGAACTGTGCAAATGTTACTTGGGAAAGTATTGCACAAGCAGATGAGCCAAATATGCCAAGTGCTTTTTCTTCTAATCTAGGAATAAAAAGAACAGGAAATCCTGGCAATATTGGTGGTGTAGCCAATACACACACACAAGATAGTTGTGCAGACTTAGACGTTATTATTGATAATACCTTTGATCCTTTTATAACCGCCAATACGCCCCTTTGTGAAGGCGACCGAGTGGTTTTAAGTGTTCAGCAGTATCAAGGAAACGTTGTCACCTACAATTGGACAGGACCAGGAGTCCCCGCAGGATTTAACAATTACGAATTGGTCTTAGATCCCGTGACAACCGCAGATACAGGAACCTACTTTGTTTTTGTAGAATTGGATGGTTGTGTTACCGATACCTCTAATTCCTTTTCTTTACAATTAAGACCCAAACCTGTCACACCTACTCTTAGTCCAGGTGACACGACGATTTGTGAAGGAACCAGCATTCAGTTTTCCACCACAACTATTGAAAACAGCTATACGTGGACAGGACCAAATGGCTTTACTGCCAATTCAGCAACAACGCCTTTGATTAGTCCAGTAACTTTAGCAGATGCAGGGCGTTACACCTTGTTTACCACAAATGCTCAAGGTTGTAATTCAGATCCAATCGCCTCTAATTTGATGGTGACACCAAGACCTGCACAGCCAAGTCTAGGAAACAATTCCCCCATCTGTAGCAACGAAAATATTGTCTTGACCTCTAGTGCTTCAGCAACTACTTATCAGTGGTTATCACCAAATGGACAAGACACCATTACCACAACAAATACATTAGTACTAGAACCTAACAATCCTTTATACACAGCAGGCAACTGGACCTTGATGGTATCAGATGCGAATGGTTGTGCTTCTCAAGCATCCAATACAACGACAGTTGTTATCAATGGAACACCAGCAGCACCCATAACATCGAATAGTGGACCCATTTGTGAAGGCGAGGATGTTACTTTAACCGTAAATACAGTTAGTAATGGCGCATATGCTTGGTATAGTGATGCTGCCTTGACTAACCTAGTAGCCTCTACACAGAATCCAGTAATTAGCGGTTTGTTAGCAGCCAATTCGCCAGATACATTTTATGTACAAGTGAGTTCTAATGGCTGTTTGTCTGATACAGGTTTCACGATGGTACAAATCAATGCAAATCCAGCAGCAGTGCTACCTAATTATACGCCACTGTGTTCTGGAGATACCATTTTCTTGTTTGCCAATGCGGCAGCAAGTACTTATAGTTGGACAGGACCCAATGGCTTTATTTCTAATTTAGAAAATCCATTTATTGCCAATTCAGCCAATTCAAATGCAGGAAGTTATGCCCTTAGTATAACAGATGCCAATGGCTGTAGCAATGCAGGAATTGTACAAGTAGCCGTAGAAGAACGCCCAGCAGCACCAAGCATTACAAGCAATGCGCCTGTTTGTGCTGGTGATAATATAGTCTTGAATGTAGCAAGCTATACAGGGACAAGCGTTCAATATACTTGGTCAACGCCAACAGGAGTGATTACCACAGGAATTCCTAGTCTGAATGTGAATAATACCACCATAGCAGATAGTGGAACGTATAGCGTAGTTGTTGCTGTAGATGGCTGTATTTCTTTAGCAGATTCTATTAATGTTATTATCAATAGCAATCCAACAGCGCCCAATGTACCTGCTGCTTTTGCGGTATGTGAAGGCGATGGAATTACATTGAGTACCACAACGAATGCAAATGTATACAATTGGAGTGGACCAAATGGCTTTGCTTCTAGTTCTCCAAATCCTTCTGTGATTAGCCCAGCTACGGCTGCAAATACAGGAACATATAGCTTAGTTGTACAAGATTTTAATGGCTGTACTTCTCCTGTTTCTAGCACAGTAGTAACGGTTAATTCAGCACCAGCACAACCTGCGATGACTACCAATTCAGCAATTTGTACAGGTGATAATCTAGTATTAAGCACAAGTGCTGTAGCCAGTGCTTACACTTGGACGGCACCAAATGGAGCCGACACGATAACAACAAGCAGTACAGCAACAATTTTACCGACAAGTAATTTATACCAATCGGGAAATTGGAACTTAGTAATAACAGATACCAATGGCTGTTCATCGCCAACTTCTGTCTCTTCAAATGTGCTTATTAATACCATTCCTCTAACAGCAAGTGCAGGAAATAATGGCCCTGTTTGTAGCGGTTCAGTGGTTCAATTGAGCGCAGGTGCTGTAAGTGGTGCAAGCTATGCTTGGTATACGGATGCAGCGACTACCAATCAATTTTCTACCTTACAAAATCCACGTATTACCAATATAACGAGCGATAGTACCTTCTATTTATTAGTAACAATAAACGGCTGTACTTCGGCTTTGGATTCTACCATCGTGGTCGTTCATCCATTAACAACAGCACCCGCATTGCCTGCTAACTTTACCGTATGTGAAGGGGATAACATTACTTTAAGTACAAGCACAGTAGCAAGTACTTACAATTGGAGTGGGCCAAATGGCTTTACTTCAACGCAACAAAATCCAATTGTTATCAATAATGCAACACTATCCAATGGAGGTATTTATACCTTATCTATAGTAGATGCCAATGGTTGTTCTTCGGCAGATACAAGTGTAAGCATAACCGTTAATCCAGCGCCAGCGCAACCTGCTATGAGTACGAACGCTGCAATATGTGTGGGTGATAATTTAGTATTAAGTACCAGTACTGCGGCAAGTTCTTATGTTTGGACAGCACCAAATGGAGCCGATACAACAACAACTAGTAGTACGGCAACAATACCTTCTACTAGTTCTTTGTATCAATCAGGAAATTGGAGTTTAGTAGTTGTAGATGCGAATAATTGTTCGTCAATCGCTTCTCTAGCTTCAACGGTTATTATTAGTAATGGTGTGACCGCAACCGCCTTTAATAATGGCCCCGTTTGTAGTGGTGATGCTGTGCAATTAAGTACAACTACCCTTAGTGGCGCCTTGTACGAATGGTATAGTGATGCTGCTTTAACGAATTTAATTTCTACACAGCAAAATCCAATTATTACCAATATAACAACAGACAGCACCTTCTTTTTGGTGGTAACAGTGAACGGTTGTGCTTCTACACCTGTTGCAACAACCGTAACACTGCATCCAACACCTGCAACAGCGAGTGTACCAGCCGATTTTGTGGTTTGTGAAGGAGAAACAATTGCTTTGACTACAACAAGGATTGCTGCTAGTTATAATTGGACAGGACCCAATGGTTTTACGTCTAATTTACAAAACCCAGCAGTTATTCGTCCAGCAACAGCAGCAGATGCCGGTATTTATACCTTGTCGATAGTAGATGCCAACGGCTGTCAATCCGCAGATACAAGCGTAACAGTTGGCGTTGATATTGCCCCTGCTGCACCAGTGTTGATAAATAATTCAGCGATCTGTGATGGAGATACTTTAATGTTATCTACCACAGCAAGTGCAGATACTTTCCGTTGGACGAGTCCAAATGGACTGGATACCCTTACTACAATAGGTAGTTTAATGGTTATTCCAAGTAATACGACGTATTATCAATCAGGAGATTGGACTTTAATAACGCAAATAGCAAACAATTGTCCTTCCCAAGCTTCCGCAGCCTCGTCTGTGGTGATCAATTCTACAACAACAGCACCCAATATCTTTAATGATGGACCTGTTTGTGTAGGCGGAAAAGTGACCTTGAGTACAAGCAATGCTTTGGGAGCATCCTACCAATGGTATAGCGATGCTGCCTTAACGAATTTAATAGCCACAACGGCTTCTGTTGCCATAAACAATATAACCACAGATAGTACTTTCTATTTAGTAGTAAGCGTCAACGGTTGTATTTCGCCAGTAGGTTCTACTTTAGTAAGCATTATTGCTCAACCTGCTACGCCTGCTGTACCAGCTGATTTTGCGGTATGCGAAGGTGATAACATTGCCTTGAGTAGTTCTACGATCGCAGATACTTATAGTTGGACAGGACCAAATGGATTTACGTCTAGCTTGCAAACTCCAGCCGTAATTACCAATGCCTCTTCTATAGATGCAGGCGCTTATAGATTAATGGTAACTTATTCTAATGGTTGTGTTTCGGGAGATACTATTGTACAAGTAATTGTTAATGCCAATCCACCAGTACCTAATATTACAAGCAATGGTCCTTTGTGTTTTGGGGATACCTTGGTTTTATCTTCTAGTGCTAATTGTATACAATCTCAATGGATTGGACCCAATGGAAACAGTCAAAGTACCTTAGGTACACCTGGCGGTGGAAATGTCTTGTGGACATTTGGAAGTACAACTAGTATTCCTGTTAATGAGGTGAATTATTTGCCAGGAAACTGGTCAATGATCTGTATGGATACCTTGACTGGATGTCAAACAGCATCAAATACAATTGATGTTATTATCAATGCCAACCCAGATACGCCAAATGTCTTTAACAATGGTCCAGTTTGTAATGGCGCTACAGCAACTCTAAGTACTGCAAGCCTTGCAGGAGCAACTTATGCTTGGTTTAGCGATGCTGCTTTAAGTAATTTAGTGGCTACAACACAAAATCCAAGTATTGTAAATGTAACAAACGATACAACATGGTACCTAGTGGTAACCGTGAATGGTTGTAGTTCTGTTGCAGGTTCAACAAGAGTGATCGTTCATCCAACACCAGCAACACCGAATGTACCTGCTGATTTTGCCGTATGTGCAGGTGATAATATTATATTAACAACGAATACAGTAGCAACAGGATACAACTGGAGTGGACCAAATGGCTTTACGTCAAATGTTCAAAATCCAGTAGTGATTGCAAATGCTACCATAACAAATGCAGGTATTTATACCTTATCTATTATAGATGGAAATGCTTGTGTAAGCGGAGATACTTCTGTTAACGTTAGTGTGAATGCAAATCCTGCATCAGTTACCATTACAAGTAATAGTTCAATTTGTTTTGGAGATACTTTAACCTTAACTTCTAGTAGCGATTGTGGGCAGTCTCAGTGGATTGGCCCCAATGGAAATAGCGCTTCTACACTTGGAACACCAGGCAATGGAAATGTCCTTTGGACGATTGGAAGTACCACAAATATACCTTCAACAGATGCAAATTATTTGTCTGGAGATTGGTACATGATCTGTATAGATACCATTACAGGATGTCAATCGGAGTCGAATACAATCAATGTAATCATTGATCCAATTCCTGTTGTTTCAGCCTTTAATAATGGACCAATTTGTGCAGGTGATCATGGTGCTTTGAGTGCAAGCTTTATTGCAGGAGCTGCTTATAATTGGTATAGCGATGCTGCTTTGACAACTTTGATTTCTACCGTCAGAACACCCGTTATTACTAATATGACCGTTTCTGAAACCTACTATGTAGTGGCAACGGTGAATGGCTGTACTTCTTTGGCTGATTCAACGACTATAGTGGTGAATCCAACGCCAGTCATGCCAAATCCAACTTATACGCCTTTGTGTCAATTAGACACGCTGTTTTTGCAAGCGAATGCGGTGGGATCTATCGCTACGTATTGGTGGACAGGACCCAATAGCTTTACTTCTAATTTAGAAAATCCAGTTATTCCAAATGTCTATCCGTTTAATGCAGGAAGTTATATTCTGACAGTAACCGATTCTTTTGGATGCCAAGCGGTTTCAACGGTAGAGGTAACGATTTATCCAAAACCTCAAACGCCAACGATTGCGCATAATGCGCCTTTCTGCGAAGGTACAAATAATTTGACTTTATCTACACAAGCTTATTTTGGAACAGATGTCCGTTATATTTGGACCTTACCAAATGGGAATTTAGATACGACCTTAGTCCCTTCTTTAGTCCTTCCAAATGCAACGGTTAGCGATACTGGATTGTATAGCTTGGTTATTTTTGTAGACGGTTGTTTATCCTTACCAGGAGATGCTGTGATTCGAATTTATCCAACACCAGCAACACCAAATGTACCTGCTGATTTTGCAGTATGTGAAGGAGGCGATATTATGTTAACAACAACGACGGTAGCGATGGGTTATTTTTGGAGTGGACCAAATGGCTTTACGTCTAATTTACAAAGCCCAACCGTTCTTAGTGCCAATTTAGTAGATGCAGGAACGTATAGTTTGAATGTCACGAATACTTGGGGCTGTAGAAGTTTAGATACGACAGTACAAGTGACTGTAAATTCAAACCCTCCAGCAGCAACGATTACAGGAAGTAGCCCAATTTGTTTTGGAGATACTTTAACCTTGACTTCTAGTAGTAATTGTGGGCAATCTCAATGGATTGGACCCAATGGAAACAGCGCTTCTACGCTTGGAACACCAGGCGGAGGAAATGTACTTTGGACGATTGGAGAAACCACAAATATACCTTCTACAGATGCAAATTATTTATCAGGAGATTGGTACATGATCTGTATGGATACCATTACAGGTTGTCAATCAGAATCTAATGTTCTTACCATAGATATAACACCAATACCAAGTACGCCGGCAGCCTTTAATAATAGTCCTGTTTGTGTGGGTGGAACCGTGCAATTATCAACAACTACTGTAAATAATGGAAGTTATGCTTGGTATGCAGATTCTACGTTAACTACTTTGGTAGCAACGAGTCAAAATCCAATTATTACTAATATAACAAGCGACAGTACCTTCTATATAGTAGTAACCGTGAATGGTTGTAGCTCTTTAGCAGGATCAACAACTGTAACTGTACATTCTGTTCCTGCAACACCAAACGTACCTGCTGATTTTGCGGTATGTGCAGGGGATAATATTGTCTTATCAACGACAACAAATGGAGCAGGATACAACTGGACGGGACCAAATGGCTTTAGTGCTACGTTACAAAATCCATCGGTCGTCAATGCGACCTTGATTGATTCAGGAACGTATACTTTATTTATTGTAGATGCCAACGGTTGCCAAAGTGGAGATACCAGCGTTCAAGTTGCTGTGAATCCAAATCCAGTACAACCTGTTTTGAGTAGTAATTCAGCGATTTGTGATGGAGATAGCTTAGTATTAAGCACCACAGCAAGCGCAACGACCTTTAGATGGATTGCGCCAAATGGGGCAGATACTTTAACCAGTAGCAGCAGTTTAGTTCTTTTAAGTACAAGTACTTTCTATCAGGCTGGCAACTGGACTTTAATGACAATAGATTCGAATGGATGTCAATCTATTTTGTCGAATCCAGCAGCCGTAATTATTCACAGTATACCAGCAGCACAGATCGTCTTTAACAATGGTCCTGTCTGTAGTGGAAGTTCGGTAAATTTGTCTACCTCTTTCATTAGTGGAGCGACGTACGAATGGTATAGCGATGCCGCTTTGACTAATTTAGTAGCAACGAACCAAAATCCAACGATTAATAACATTACTACAGATAGTACCTTCTATTTAGTAATAACCGTCAATGGCTGTACATCAGCCGCAGGTTCTACGACTGTACAGGTACATCCAACACCAGCAACACCAAATGTGCCTGCCAATATAACGGCATGTGAAGGCGATGCCTTGGTTTTAACAACAACAACAAATGCTAGTGCTTATGTTTGGTCTGGACCAAATGGTTTTAATTCAAACCAACAAAGTCCAACCGTTATTAGTACCGCAAGTGTCATTGACTCAGGAACCTATACTTTGTATATTATAGATGCCAATGGATGCCGTTCTGCGGATACTAGCGTTCAAGTAATTGTAAATCCAACACCAGCAACAGCCTTTATTGTATCGAATAATACACCCGTTTGTGAAGGCGATGACATTATTCTATCAGCAAATGCAGGGGTATTGGGAACCACTTACGAATGGTTCAATAGCTTGAATGTATCCGTAGGAACAGGACAAACCTTAACGATTGTAGGGGCAACGACAGCAGATGCAGGTGATTATTATGTAATCACTACCGTAAATGCTTGTCCTAGTACTGCTTCTGCTGTGACAACAGCGATGGTTGATCCAATTCCAAATACGGCTGCTTTTGCAGGAAACGATATAGGTCTTTGTAATACCTTTGCGGCAAACTTAGATGCAACGGCTCCAAGTAATGCAACAGGTATTTGGACAACGGCTTCAGGTGCAACAATAGCCAATCCAAATTTAGCAAATACAGCAGTTTATAATTTACCAACAGGGACAAGTACTTTTTACTGGACCTTGAGTAATGGCGCTTGTGCAGATTTCTCTATAGATTCTATGGTGGTCGATGTAACGCCTGTTAGTACCGATGTAGCAGATGCAGGATTGGATCAGAACTTATGTGGTCAAGTTGGTGCAACTTTAGTAGCAACGACACCAACAACGGCAACAGGACAATGGTCGCAAAGCGCCAGTCAAGCAGGACAGGGTGTTGTGATTACAAATCCTACGAATCCAACGACAACCGTAACAGGATTACAACAAGGAAACAACTACAGCTTTACATGGACCTTGAGTAATGGAAACTGTGCTGATTACAGCAGCGATATGGTTCAAATAAATGTAGATGTAGCGCCACCAGACAATGCTTATGCAGGTGTAAACATCTTATTGTGTAATCAGAATGTTACGAATCTAGATGCCTTTGCTTCTCAATATGGAACAGGCTTTTGGACGAGCACTTCAAGCGCAACGATTATTGATCCTACCTTGGCAAATACAACGGTTATCAACCTACCACAAGATACCAGTGTTTTTGTGTGGACGTTGAGTAATGGAACTTGTCAAAATTATTCTACAGATAGTGTTTTAGTCGTGGTTTCTTCAACGACAGATACCGCAGAAGCAGGAAACAATCAAGTGGTTTGTAGTGTGAATGCCCTTACTTTGGGAGCAACAATACCTAGTGCAGGCATTGGAACTTGGTCGCAAACGGCAGCACAGGCAGCGCAAGGTGTGGTGCTTGTAGATGTGAACGATCCAAATACGCAAGTAGTTGGTTTGAATGCAGGAACGACCTACGCCTTTACATGGACCTTGACGAATGGAACTTGTCAAGATTATTCGAGTGACATTACGACGATAACTGTCAATACGACACCACCAGACAATGCTTTTGCAGGGAATGATATTAATTTATGTGGCGTGACAACCACAACGAATCTTGCCGCTTCTGTACCAACAGTTGCCATCGGATTTTGGACGACAACTTCTACCGCAACGATTAGTAATCCAACGCAGCCAGGTTCAACCGTTTCAGGCTTGGTGGTTGGTCAAAACATCTTTGTATGGACGTTGAGTAATGGAACTTGCCAAGATTATGATAATGATACTATAATAATAACCGTAACAACACCTTCTGCAGATGTTGCAGATGCAGGCTTAGATTCTGCTTATTGTGCACAAAGTGTCGTGACGCTAAATGCTGCTGCTCCAAGTGTGGGCGGAGGGTATTGGTCACAAACACCTTCACAAGCCAGTTTAGGAGCGGTGATTGATAATCCAACAGATACTTCATCTACCGTTAGTAATCTGATAGGAGGAGTAACGTATACCTTTACATGGACGTTGACGAATGGTGGATGTGTGGATTATTCTTCCGATGAAGTTCTGATAACGATTGATGTCTTGCCAAGCAATGTGGCTTATGCAGGAGAAGATACCATTTTGTGTGGTGGAAACGCTGTACAGTTAGCTGGATTGGCACCACCAATTGGAACAGGATTTTGGACGACAAACGATACCGCAACAGTTGTAACCCCTGTTGATCCAAGCTCTTTAGTGGTGAATATAGGTCAAGATACAACAACTTATTATTGGACCTTATCCAATGGAGCTTGTGTGGATTATTCAGTAGATTCTGTGACGGTGATTATTTCACCTGCAAGTACCGATTTAGCCTTTGCAGGCTTCGATGACGTTTTGTGTGTTGTCGATTCGATTACCTTGTCAGGAGGAACACCAACAACAAGTACAGGACTTTGGACACAATCGGCAGGACAATCTAGCCAAGGGGTTATTATAACAAACCCTACAGATCCAAACTCTACCGTAACAGGGATTCAAACAGGTCAGATATACACCTTTACATGGACTTTATCTACCTTTGGATGTGCAAACTTTAGTACAGACGATGTTCAATATACCATTAACGCTTTGCCATCAGAAGTGGCTTATGCAGGACCAGATATTGTTTTGTGTAGTGGAAATACAGTAATAATGGATGCCACCAACCCGATTTTTAGTACAGGTATTTGGTCTAGTAATTCAACTTCGATTATTGTGAATCCAACCTTAAATAATTCTAGTATTGTAAATATACCAACCGATACCATCGCCTTCTACTGGGCACTTAGTAATGGTAGTTGTATTGATTATTCAATTGATACGATGTTGATTATTGTGACACCAACGTTCTCGGTAGATACAGCAAATGCAGGTTTGGATATTAATCTTTGTAACGAAGATACCGCACAATTGATGGCGATTACGCCAAACATTGCTACAGGACGATGGACACAACCCTTCAACCAATCTAGTGCAGGAGTTGTGATTACAGATCCTAATGCTGCATTAACGACCGCAACAGGCTTACAATTGGACTCTAGTTATACCTTTACTTGGTCGGTTTCTAATGGACCTTGTCAAGATTATGATACAGATAGAATGGTGGTTCAAGTAAGCGCCTTACCGACCGATGCTGCTTATGCAGGAGAAGACTTTGTGATTTGTGGAATTGATACTGCAATTGTCAATGCAACGACTCCAAGTATTGGAACGGGCTTATGGACAACGGCATCAAATGCAGTAATTGTAACGCCACCCAATACAACAACAGAGTTGTTAAATTTGAGTATAGGAACAAATGAATTTGTTTGGACTTTGTCCAACGGCGCTTGTAGAGACTACTCTAGTGATACGATTGTGATTACGATGGATTCTGCGCCTATTGCAAATGCAGATAGTTTTGTGGTTATTTATAATAGTAATGGAACTACGATTGACGTGACTCCAAATGATAATTTGAATAACAACTGGGTGATTACGATTTCAGAATCTATCAACAGTGGTACCTTGACGAATTTAGGAACAGGAGAATTTGAGCTCTTGTTGCAAGATGTATTGGTCGATCAAAGCTTTATTTATCAACTGTGTAATCCAAGTTGTCCCGCTATTTATTGTGATACCGCCTTAGTGATTATCAATGTACAGGGAGGAACGATTTGTAACTTCCCGAATATGATTACGCCAAATAATGACGATGCCAATGAGACCTTTATTGTCCCTTGTTTGGATGGTTTGGAAGGAACGAAATTCGCCGTTTATAATCGTTGGGGGGATTCTATTTATGAGAATGATAATTATAAAAATGACTGGGGCGGAACACATAATGGAGCGCCTGTACCAGATGCTACTTACTTCTATATTATGGAGTTGGCAGATGGACAACGTTTCCAAGGTTTTGTTGAAGTAAGACGATAAAAAAGTCAGGTGGGAGAAATCCTGCCTGATCTTTATAAAAAATAAAAAATATAAATCATGCTTAGATTGATTTTAGTGCTAGTGATGGTTTGGACGGGCATAAATGCATGGGCGCAACAAGATGCCCAGTATTCGCAGTTCATGTTCAATAAGTTATATTTTAATCCTGCCTATGCAGGAAGTAAAAAAGGCTTGTGTATTGGGGCTATTTATCGGAACCAATGGATTGGAATGGATGGTGCGCCACAAACGGCTACTTTAAACATTCATGCGCCCGTTTGGAAGCGTCGAATGGGCTTGGGCGTGTCGGTGACCAATGATAGAATTGGCTTAACGGATCGTTGGAATTTTGATTTGAGTTATGCCTATCGCATTCAATTCAAAGATGAATCTTTTTTGAGTTTGGGCTTGAGAGGGACGATTTCTTATATGACCATTCGTTGGGATAATGCCAAATTGACCCAAAGTGTCGATCAATCGGTTCCAGCAGCCGTGTCAAGTAAGGTTTTGCCGAACTTTGGAGCAGGAGTTTATTATCAATCTCGCAACTGGTATGTTGGTTTTTCGATGCCTCGTTTGTTTAGAAATCGAATTGACTTTAACAACAATGCCAATTCGTCTATTGAACCAGAATTGCAACAACATTACTTCCTGACAGGAGGTGCTTCTTTTGAAATTGCTAAAAACGTACGAATTCAACCCAATGTCATGTTGAAGTACGTTCCCAACACGCCATTTGATGCAGATATTAATTTAAGCTTTGTGTTCTTCGAAAAAGTATTGATAGGAGTAACGTATCGAGTAGGAGATTCTGTGGATGGTTTGATTCAGTGGCGAGTAGTGCCACAATTTACCATCTCCGCTGCTTACGATTTTACCTTGACACCTTTGCAACAATATAATGCAGGAAGTATAGAGGTCATGTTAGAATATTGCTTCTGCTGTATGAAAGGAAAACGATTGCACAATCCTCGTTTCTTTTAAGCAAAAAGTAAGGTTTCTATTAAACAAAAAAATAATTAAGCATGAAATATAGTATACTTATTATTGCGCTGATGTACTGTTGGCAACCACTTTGGGCGCAAAAAAACAAGGGAAATAATCCTAGAGCAGAACGCTATTTCAAAGATTTGGGCTATGCACAGTATATTGAATTAATGGGAGGAGGAGACTGGTCTAAATACAGTCAAGAAACCTTGGTTAAATTGGGCACAAGCTATCGGAAAGTAGGCGATTTCAAAAATGCAGAAAAAGTCTACCGAAGTTTGATTGAAGGAGAAGATAACACGCCTTTGCATCGCCTGTATTATGCACAAGCATTACAAGCCAACGGCTATTATTTCAAAGCAGGAGAAGAGTACAAAAAATGTCACAAAGCTTTAAGTGCAAGCGAGGATTCGTCAGACGATGAACGTGCCATAGAAGGTTACCAAGCTTGTAGTCAAATAGCTAGTTTTAAAGCAGAAGGTCAGGTAAGTATCCGAAATGTAGAAGAGTTAAATACGCCAAAACTGGACTTTAGCCCAATGTATTATAAGGATGGTTTGATCTTCGTTTCATCCAGAAAATTAGCTTCCTTAGAGACGGTAGATCATTGGTTGAATGAGAATTGCATGGACTTGTATTATGCGCCATTAAATGGAACACGATTTTCTACGCCAAATTCTTTCTCCGATCAATTAAATACAAAGTTTCACGAAGGTCCTGTCTCTTTTACAGACGATGAGCAAAAGGTGTTTTTTACTAGAAACAACTTTAAAAATGGCAAAAGAGGAAGGAGTGACGATAAGATTACTAAGCTAAAAATTTACTCGGCGGTTCTTAAAAAAGGACTTTGGAAAGACATAACCGAACTACCGTTTAATGGGGATAACATAGATGTTTGTCATCCTGCTTTGTCTGCCGATGAGCGAGTGATGGTTTTTTCGAGTAGCGAAGGGAAAGGGGCGCAAGGTGGAATGGATTTGTATGTAAGTTATTGGGTTGGAAACAATTGGACGGAACCTGTTAATTTAGGACCAGAGATCAATACAGAAGGAAATGAAGTGTTCCCATATATTTATAAGGATGGACGTTTGTATTTTTCTTCGAATGGACATGGTGGTGTTGGAGGCTTGGATTTGTTTACCGCAACGTCTATGGGCGACGATACGTTGACAAAATGGGCTTTTCCAATAAATATTGGCGCTCCATTCAATTCTCCACACGATGATTTTGGGTTCATTCTAAATACAGAAGGAACAGAAGGTTATTTGACTAGTAATCGTTTGGGAGGAAAAGGACAGGATGATATTTATCAATTTAAATTGAATGCAACGTCTTTAGAAACCGTTAAGCCAAAGCCCTTGATGCCAATTGAAATTTGTGTGTACGACAAAGCCACTAATATTAGAATAGAAGGCGCTACAGTAAGCATTCGAAAAGCAAATGCGGCAGCGCTGTCTGATGAGATGCGTAAACAAATGGGCATAACAGATGGTAAGAACATCATCCTAAGTTTGACGCCTGTTAAAGACGGAACCAACGAATATAGAATTAAGTTGAACGGCAATAATGACTTGGTGGATACTGAAACTAAAAACGCAGAAGCAGAAGAGTACAGAACGGACGATGAAGGAACCTTTTTGTATAGTTTGTATGCCAGTGAAGAATATGTTTTTGAAGTAAAAAAAGCGGGATACCTCGATGTTCAGGAATATTTTTTGATGCCTGCCGACAGTGATTTGGAAGAGTTTTGTGTTGGGATAAGAAAACGTACGAATATGTTGGCGAATTCTAATTCAAATAAGCCTAATAATTCTAACAATCCAACTGATCCAAACGATCCAGATGGAACGAATGCACCCAATGGAGGCAATCCGAATTATGCGATTGATCCAGCTAGTATGGTAGGACCCGATGGACAACCAATTCCAACAGACCAACCTTATATAGCAGGTGTGATTTTGAACAAAGAATACAATCGCCCACTACCTCGAACGGAAGTGACTTTATTGAATCGTTGCACAGGAGAAGAATCTGTTGTAACGGTAGATAAAACAGGTGCTTTTGCATTTCCATTAGAATGTGGTTGTGATTATGTGGTGAAAGCTCGGAAGAATAACTTTATTGGTTCTAACAAGGTGCTTTCTTTAGTAAGTGCAGCCGATTGTAAACCTATCATAACAGAATTATTGATGACGCCTGGTTTTGATAAATTGGGGGAACCAATTGTGATTGCAGGACAAACGATAACAGAGAGTCTCAAGGAAGGAGACGTGATTCAGATGCGTGATATTTTTTACGATTTTGATAAATACGATATTCGAGACGATGCCTCACCTGATTTGGATCGTTTGGTTGGCTTGATGCAGCAATTTGCCAGTATGACCATAGAGTTATCTTCACATACCGATAGTCGAGGAACAGACAAATACAATGATGAGTTGTCTTCCAATAGAGCAAAATCAGCTAAAGAATATTTGGTTCGCAAAGGCATTGCAGCAGATCGAATTAATGCCATTGGTTATGGAGAAAATCGCCTTCAAAACAATTGCAAAGATGGAGCGGATTGTAGTGAGTTCGAACATCAAAGCAATCGACGTACTGAGGTTTTGATTACCGCTTTTGACCAAGCAGAATACATCAAGGTTTATTACCAAAAGAACAAACCAACAAAGGTAGATCCTAAACGAAATTAATCTTTTTTGGAGTATTTTGAAAAATGGCTGTGCGCAAATGCGTACAGCCATTTTTTTTATGGGAGTTGTTTAGAATTAAGTAATAATTAAATATGAATTGTAAATCAACGAATCTCGTTGTAAATCTCCAATGAAGCATGTTAGGGAGAAAAACCTACTTGGAATAGGAGCGTTAGCTTCGAACCCATTGATAGAAAACAGAATGCCCAGCATACCATATAAGAAGCATCGCTTCGTCACCATTCATACAATATCA